>JAICXC010000170.1 GCA_025980665.1 Bryobacteraceae bacterium | reverse complement strand
GACTATCGCACCGCAACTTCCTGTTGGAGATTGCGTCGCATGGCTACCTGGCGATCGCTATCGGACCTCCGATCGCGCTCCCGGCTCAAGGTAAGGGCGCTCCGAAGGGCGGCGACGGCAAGCAGGGCCCGCCGAAAGGCGATGCCAAGCAAGGAGCCCCGAAAGGCGGCGGCAAGCAGGCGGCAGCCGGTCCGGCCACGAAATCGTCGCAGTTGCTCGATGCCATCAACTGGGCGTTAGCCGAAAATAGCCGGAAGGGCAGCCCGTACAACGGCAAACTGGATGCGTCGAAGATTGCGGTGATGGGAATGTCATGCGGAGGGATTCAGTCCTACGCGGTGGCGACGGACCCGCGCGTTAAACTCGTCGGCATCTTCAATAGCGGCATTTTGCCCGCTCCCAGCGGCCCGGGCGCGCCGGCCATGGAAGACGTGCGCAAGGACCAGTTGGACAAGCTGCATACGCCCATCTTCTATGTGACCGGGGACAAAACCGACATCGCGTATGAGAACGGTATGGACGACTTCAAGCGAATCACCAAGGTCCCCGCGATCCACACGTATAAGGACGGTGTCAGCCATGGCGGCACCTACAGCCAGCCGAACGGCGGCGATTTTGCGCGAGTCGCCGTGGCAATGCTGAACTGGCAGTTAAAAGGCGAAAAGAACGAATCCAAGTTTTTCCTGGGCGCCAATTGCGGCCTGTGTCAGGAAGCCGGCTGGCACGTAGACACGAAAGGTTACAAGTAGAGGCGGAATTGATGGAGGGCACTCGGGTCGAGCCTGTGTGCCCTCCATCGTGCGGTCAGCTTGTGCTGTCGTACATCGTGATCTTGACGCCACCATTCGCTATTCCGGGATTCGAACTCAGGAACCTGCCGGTGTTCAGGTAGGCGTAGGGGCTGTCGACGCGTGCTTCGAAGATCGGAACCAGGCCGCCGGTGCTGGTGGTATTGCGAACGATAATGATCTCGCCATCCGCTGCTTGCCACAGGTAGCGCGCGTCGATAGCGGGAGGCCCGGAAAGATTCTGATAGTCTGCGCCGCCTGAAAGAACTTTGCCGGTGATTCGCCCGCTCAGGTCGCCGCCGGTGATGGGAATGATGTTGCGGTTGCCGCGCTTGCTTGCTCCCACCCGTTGCGATGGACTCAACCCGACGGATTCGACGATCAGCTCCTTGCCTTGCTTCTCATCGGCTCCCTTCATGCGGTTATTCCACGGCTGCGGCTGAGCATCTGACGGCTTGACGATCCGGGTGACACTGGCCGCGCCCGTGGGAATCGCGACGGAGGAAACGTCGTAAACGCGAACCGTGAGCGTCTTGGCGCTTTCATCCAGGATACGGCGCGCAACGTATTTGCCGGAGTTCATCCATTCCGCTGAACTTCCGTTGGGAGCCTCGAAATCCATCGCGATGCGGACGTCTTTTGCATCCGCTCCGACACCCGCATTGCGCGAATAGATGTACTTCCCGTCGCCGGTCTTGAAGACGAAAATCTGCTCCACCTCCATCGTGCCGTTGGAGAGCGTGAGTTCGAAGTCCAAAGCGCCGGTCATCACCGTGGCGGTAAATGTCGGGCCGGTAGTGGTGCCCTCCAGGGCGACGGCCACGCGGCGGTTTCCGTACTGCGTTTTGCCGATCCTCGCCAACCGATCGAGCTTCAGCTGGGTTTCGAAAATCAAGGTGCCGCTTTCCGGATTCGGAATACCGTCCTTCATGCCGCAATCCCACGAGGCGTGCGGAAGGAGAACCTTGGCCTTACCCTGACCCTTTGCCCGTTGCACGGCGGGACCCGCAAGCGCAGTTGCCCCGGCCATCAGGAGAAACGTGCGTCTGTCACTGGTCATGTAGATATTTCGCTCCCTTTACTTCTTTCGTTGCCGGTCGAAGAAGTCGAACACCGCGGGCAGCACTAAGGCCACCATCTGGCCATGATCTGCGTCGACCTCCATGTATTCCAATGGAAATCCCTGCGACTTCATCCAGGCCTGCATCGCCCGGCTTCCCGCCAGCGAAGGTGTCGCTCCCGTGCCTTCGGTCATGAACACCGGCATCTTCCGGATACGATCCCACGGATACGTAGACTCCTCCACAAACGGACCGGACATGGGAGCAATCGCCTTCCAATACTCCGCATACTTGGCTCCGAGATACCAGACGCCGCCGCTCCCCATCGAATGGCCCATGAGGAACATCGCACCGCGGTCGACCGGATACTCGTTGAGCACCATCTCCAGGACGTTGATCACGTCCTGCTCGCTGCGTTCGAGAGTCTGGGCGTTCTGCACGCACGCGGTGGTCCGCTGCTGCGCGGCGGTTTCCGCCTGGCCGAACACGGCGGGAAGCCGCAGGCATGTTCCGTACGCGCCCATAGCGTTCCAACCCAATGGGGACACCAGCAGGTAGCCATGCTCTTCCGCGAGCTTCAGAAGCTGCTTGTTGTTCTGATCCAGATACTGGCTCTCATTACTGCCTGCGCCGTGCAGCATCAGCACCAGCGGCAGCTTCGCCTTGCCATCCCAAGTCGTCGGCACATAGACGCGATAGGGCAGATCGGTCTCGGTGCCGGGGAATCGATACGTCCGCCGCTGGTCGCCTTTGGCCTGCCAGCTGGAGGAGCCGCGCTTTGCCAGGGACTTCGCGAGTTGCTGCGATTGAGCGATCTGGGTTTTCGGAACCAGCTTCGTCCCGAACGCGATTACTCCATTGCCTTGCCCCACCACGTTCTGCGCCGCCGCCAATAGTGGAAACAGAACCGCCAGTTTCAGCAGCGTCTTTGTCATGTCGAAAAGAGTGTAACAGCCATAAAAGACAGTCGCAAGCTGAATGTATCCATCATGTATACTTACCCGGAGTGAATCGAAACTGGATAATCCCCGTCGCCGCCGTCACGGTGGCAATGATGGCGATCCAGATGGCGAGCCTGGGTTTCTCGCCGCTTCTGCCGGAGATTCAGCAGGATCTGGGGGCGTCCTATTCTCAGATAGGCCTCTTTACCGGCATGTACGGCATTATCGCGCTGCTGGTCAGCTTGCCCGCTGGGGTGTTTGCGGCCCGCATTGGCGAGAAGCGCGCGCTTCTGATCGGACTGGCTGTTACGGCCGTCGGACTTACCGCTCTCTCGCAGGCCACTCGCTACGACGTCGCTCTCGCGTTTCGCGCCCTTTGGCTGATCGGCTACCGTACTGCATTCATCGGCGTGTTTACCGCGATGGCGATAGTAACACCGGACAAGTATCGAAGCCGGACCATGGGCATTCTCGGCGCCATGGCCGCGTTCGCATCGGTCATCGGAGCCCCGTTCGGCACCCGTCTGGCAGCTTGGCTCGGGTGGAGAGGCGGCATTCAAGGATACGCCGCAATCACTGTCCTAGGCGCGCTTGTTTTCGGCCTGCTCTACCATCGCTTATCCTCGCCGCGATCATCCACCGCCGTTCCGCACGGGACTCCGATCAGCCGTGAAGGTGCGGTCTCCGCTCTTCGCAACCCGATCATCTGGAGCATGATTCTGCTGGGGCTCATCAACATGGGCGGCTTCAGCGTGACTTTTTTCGTGCCGTATGCGGTGAAGTCGGTCTTCAGTATGGGCGCTCAGGAAGCCGCGACGATCATAAGCGCCAGTTACCTGGTGAGCATCCCCCTGAATCTGGGCTTCGGCTACTTGTGCGACCGGTATTCCCGCTGGAACATGATGATCTGGCTTGCCGTGCTTCTGGTTCCCGCGAGCTTTGCAGTTATGTCGCGAGACCTTCTGGTCTTCCGCATCGCCGTCGCTCTGATTGTCTCTTTGGGTCACGCGGCCACCAACCAGATCTATGCGATCGGTAGCTCCTTGCTGCCGAAGGAAGAGGTCGGGAAGGGAATGGGAATCGTCGGATTGGGGAGTGGGATCTTCGGGTACCTGGGACCGCAAATGCTGGGGTACCTGCGGGACGCCACGGGAGGCTTCACGGCGGGGTGGATATTCGTGGCTTGCGCAGCGGTGTTGGCCCTCGGCGATCTCCTGATTCTGCGCCGGTACAGCCTCAAGCGGCGAGCTTTGTATCCGGAAGAGATACAAGTCGCATGAGGAAAGATCGCATCGCCGGAATCACCTCGAACACGGTTCCCTGGGAAATTCTGCGCGCGGCCGGTTACACTCCGCTGCTACTCGAGGACGAGGCTGGACCAACTCCTCACGCAGACCGCTGGATGGAGGACGTATTTGACCGCAGATTCCGCGTGATTTTCGACCGCCTCTGCGCGGGAGCGTGGAATCACTTGGATGCGGTCGTGATCCCGAGAACGTCCGAGCAGGAGCACAAACTCTACTTGTATCTCCGGGAAATTGCGCGCACCCAACCTGCCAGCGCGATTCCGGAACTCTATTTCTACAACCTCCTGCATACCCGAACACCGGAGTCTTACGACTACGGGTTGGAACGGACCCGTCAGATGGTGCGCGATTTCGACGCCTCCGAAGACGAACTGCGCGCTGCAATCGTCGAGAGCAATCGCGCCCGTGGTCGTGTCCGAGACATCCTCCAGAAGAGGAGAGAAGGGCGATTGGAGGGATCGGCTGCGCTCGAATGGATTCGTGGTTTCTATTCGGAAGACCGTGGCGTCTTCGCCGATCGCGCACCGGACCAGCTCAAGGGAATGAATGAGCAGGTTGCTACTCATCGGCCGCACATCTTAATCAAAGGCGCGCCGCTGAAGGATGCGTCGCTGCATCACCTGGTCGAAGAAGCCGGCGGCTATGTGGTCGCGGAGGATGACTGGCGTGGCTCTCGTGCCGCGGGCGATACCGATGTTTGCTTGAACAAGGATCCGGTGACTGCGATTTTTGAGAAGTACTTCTATGACGAGGTGAGCCCCAGGGTTCACCCAGTTGTGCATCGAGACGCTTGGTACCAGCGCGAGATCGAGAGAGGGCACCTCGACGGCGTCTTGTTCTATGTCCCACTGGAGGATGACGTTCTGGGCTGGGACTACCCGGCGCAACTTGCGTATCTGGCGTCGCGGTCGATACCGAGCGTCCTCGTGCGAGAAAACGTGCGCGAACACGATCCGCCGCTGGCCGAGTTCGTCGGAAGCCTCCATCGAAAATAGTCATGGCCCAGAAGCAACTGACATCGACGATCGCGGCATCGGAAGGCCAGAAGGCCTGGTTCGCTTCGCTGCGCGAGCGAGTCTTTGAAACTCGCGCACCTTACGCCATCGGCCAGGCGGACATGCCGTTCGAGCTCTTTCAAGCGATGGAAGTGCCCATGGTCAGCAATCAGTGGTGGGCAGCCGTGGTGTCCGCAAAGAGATTGGCTCCTTATTATCTGGACAAGCTGAATGAAACCGGCTTTCACAAGGGGTTGTGCCGGTACTGCAGCCTGTCCATGGCCTCGACGGTGTTGGGTGACACCAGTCAGGCGCCGTGGGGCGGGCTGCCGAAGCCATCATTACTGGCGGCTCGCCTCACGTGCGATTGCGTGCAGCGGGTTTTTGAAAACTGGGCGGCGCATTTTCGCGCGGAGTTGATTCTGCTGGACGCGCCCGCGGCGACGCATCTGCCGCCACGATGGTGGGAGCAGAGCCGGCATCATTGGCGCGAACTGTTCGAAGACCATCGGTTACAGTTCATGGTGCGCCAGTTCGAACGCTTGATTGCATCGCTCGAACGGATCTCCGGACGGAAGTTCGATCCGGATCGATTGCGTGCCTTGATGGAGCGAGTGAATCGTCAGGAGGAGTACTTCGAAGAGGCGAAGTTAGCGATTTGCGAAGCGCCGAAGACGCCGGTTCGAATGCAGGAGCAGATTACCAACGTCATGGCGGCGCAGTGGCAGCGCGGATCGGAGTGGGCTGTCTCGCAAGCGAAGGCCTTTCGCGATGAGGTGGTGAGCCGCGCGGCGCAGAGGATCGCCGCCTGTCCAAACGAACGCCTGCGGATCATGTGGGTCGGCGCAGGCCTGTGGTACGACCTGGACTTCTACACCGCTTTTGAGGAATCCCACGGGGCCGTGTTTGTCTGGTCGATGTATCTGGCGTTTGGTCCCGATGGATACATCCGCTATGGTTTGGACGATCCTTTGTTGGCGCTCGCCAGCCGCACGGTCAGCATGAACGAGCAGTTGCATAATCCGCCGTGGGCCAATGAATGGATTTTGGAGCAGGCTCGCAGCCACCGGATCGATGCCGCGTTCGTTTTGACCCCTCTCGGAACGCGTCCTTCAGCGACAGGAACGCGCTTTGTCGAGATCGCTCTGGAAGAGGTGGGAATTCCGGTTTTTTCGGTTCACGCGGACATGGTGGACGCCCGGCTTTGGGACGCCGAGAAGATGCGCCGGGATGCGTCCCTTTTCCTGGATCAAGTGGGGCGTCGATGACGGAGCGTCTAAGTCAGTTCCGCGCGGATCTGGTCCATGAAGGATTCGACATCCTGGGGCACCGCGGCTTCTCGTTCCCGTTGGTCGAACTCATTCAGACGGCTTCTCTGACTTTTCAAAATATGGCGGTGAACGCACTCGGCCGCGGCTTGAGGATCGGCCGCTTGCAGCGCGCTGATCAGGTCCAAATGATCGCGGTTGATCTGCTTCAATATGGCGATGTTGTGACCTCCCCGCCGGGCTGCGAAAATCCGGATCAACTGCCGGATTCCGGCCAGAGTTTTGAGGCTTCTTTGGTTACCCGCAAGCTTCATGATGTAGGTGTGAAACGCAAGATCGGCTACCTCGAAACGTTCCATCTGTTTTTCGTCCAGGACGGGCTTCCGGCTGGCGTCCAGTTCCTTGATCAGCAATGTGAGAGCCGAAGCGATGGAGCGAAGGTCGCGAATCTCTGTGGCCGACGGCGCTCGTGCAGCGACCGTGCGCGCGGCCAGACCTTCCAGCGCTTCTCGCATTTCAAACAGCTCCCGGATGTCGTCCCGGTCGAGGGTGATCACCACTACGCCGCGCCCGGGGATCGATTTCAGCAGCCCCTCACTAACCAGTTGGCGGATCGCTTCACGGGCGGGTGTGCGGCTGATGCCCAGTTCCTTCGAAATGGTGACGTCGGAAACGGGTTGTCCGGCGCGCAATTCGCGGGTCGAGATCTTGCGCTGGATGTGATGGTAAGCCACCTCGCGCCTGGGACGGGAAGCCTGGGATGCTTTGGTCACGGTTTCTAGTGATTCTATCAGTGTATTTATTCGTGTACGTGCCTATGTATACAGGTCTCCCGAATAGGAGGCATTCCCATGGGTGAACCTCTTACCCTGCAGATGACCGGCGACCTGATTCTCGACGAGCCCAATCCCGACGCCCTATTTGACCTGGCACGCCATCAGCTCCAGGCGTGTGACGTCCTCGTGGGGCACGTCGAAGTGCCGCATACGGCGCGCGGTGTCGAGACGCATTTCGATGTTCCCGCACCGGCCAGCGATCCTGCGCATCTCGCCGCCCTGCAGCGTGCGGGATTCCACGTGGCGACCTTGGCCGGAAATCACATCGCGGACGCCGGTCCGACTGGCGTAGAAGACACGATCGCCGAACTCTGCCGCCTCGGCATCGCGACCACCGGCGCCGGCATGAATCTGACAGAGGCCAGACGGCCCGCGATTGTCGAACGGCAAGGACTGCGCCTCGGATTTCTCAGCTACAACTGTGTAGGACCGCGCGAGTCTTGGGCCAAGAGAGATCGAGCTGGCTGCGCATATGTACATGTC
>JAICXC010000073.1 GCA_025980665.1 Bryobacteraceae bacterium | reverse complement strand
TCAACCCTGGACCGGGCTCAACCACATCGCCGAGAACCATTCTAGTATTCTTCTTGTCATCGAATGGGGACCATTTGGGCAGATTGTTTCCATTGGGATCGCCATTTACGGCAAAGTTAACCCAATAGGAAGAAATCGTGTCGGAGAGTTTGCGGTCGAGATCCGTCCAGGGCCGGTTGCCGAGCAAGTTTTCGAATACATAGGGAGCTTCGGCGCCGTGAGTAGCTCCGGCGCCTCGGGCGGGAAATCCGTCCGGACCAGGCTGCGCTCCAGGTGTCGGCGGTGGCTCATGCGTGAAGTAATAAAGATACGCTTTCGACTTGCCTGTTTTGCTCTGGAGTCGCGCCCAATTTCGCTGCACCCAGCCCAGTTCATCGCGAAAAGCCGCGAGTTCGGAAGCGTTGGCCTCGGCATCCGAACCGGCCGGATATAGCTTCAGGAAC
Organism: Bryobacteraceae bacterium; assembly: GCA_025980665.1. Classification (GTDB taxonomy): domain Bacteria; phylum Acidobacteriota; class Terriglobia; order Bryobacterales; family Bryobacteraceae; genus Palsa-187. Next base: position 25,991 of record JAICXC010000073.1, on the reverse strand, counting down.
TGATCGGCCATGCCGCCGTAGCGCTGCTTGGCACGCTGGGTCCAGGCCGCCGCGGTGGTCGGCTGGGAAAAGAACGTTCCCTCGTCTTTGTTCGACCCCACCAGAATCGGCACGTCGTTCTGCTTGCCCTGCGCGAAAATATTCGCGGGTTCATCGGGGAGGAACCAGCCATCGACCACAGGCCCGCCACCGCGGCCGCCTGCGAGCACCTCGGCAGCCGGTTTGGCGCGCAAATCGGCTAGAGATTTTGCACCCATCGCTTCGGCGCTGCGAACCCCCGCCTGTTCCGCATCGGCGAGCTTCCTTACAGCGCCAATCGAAAGTCCCGACCATGCGCCGCTTTCGGCGATAGCCCGCTGGTATGTGCCTTTGGTGAGCGGAGAGGCGACTAGGTTGCCGATGCTCGACGCACCAGCGGAATCGCCGAAAACGGTCACGCGTTTCGGATCGCCGCCAAACGCCGCGATGTTCCTTTGAACCCACTGAAGAGCGGCGGCTTGATCGAGAAACGCCTGGTTGGCGGCGCCGCGGCGGTCGGATTCGCGGGTAAGGTCGGGATGCGAGAAGAAACCGAAGATCCCCAGGCGATAGTTGATGGTCACCAGCACCACGCCCTTCTTGGCGAGGGCTTCTCCGTCCGCGCCGGGAGCCGCGCCCGATCCGCTGGTGTACCCTCCGGGATGGAGCCATACCATCACGGGATGTTTATCGCTTACGGAAGTCGCGGCGGTCCAAACATTGAGGTAGAGGCAATCTTCGCTCATTGCCGCCGCAGGAGCCGGACCTTTCGCGGGGCCTTTGGCGGGACCCTTTCCGCCCCCGCGTCCACCGCCCGTACCTCCCTGCATGCACATGGGTCCAAACTGATCGGCTTTGCGAGTTCCTTCCCATTTGGCGGGTGCTTGCGGAGCGCGAAAACGCAGATCGCCGACGGGCGGCGCCGCAAACGGGATACCTTTGTAGACCCGCACTTCAGGGCTATTTCCGGTAACACCTGAGATTAGTCCGGTATCTAACCGCACAATATCGCTGGTCGCGGCGGACACGACGATGGGGCTAAGAGCGATGAGGATGAAAAGGTGAGTTCGCAGCATCAGAGTCTCCCAGGGCAATGATATACCAGAGCATTCTCGTATGCGAGAACATACCGTTCAAGCGTTCCCGCTCTCGAAATAAAACTTTGATACGGTGGGCGATCTAGGAACAAAGGTTTCACGCTTTTTCTCTTGACTGTAATATCGCGGCGTTCCGCAGGCGACCGTTGGACTCAGCGGAATTTCAGGAATTGTCCGGGATGCGACAGGAGCGGTTGTTCCCGGCGCGCAGCTCAATGTCTCCAACGAATCGAATGGCGTCCGGCTCACTCTGATTTCTTCGGACGGTGGCGTTTTCAGTACGCCGCCACTGGGTTCCAGCGGCCGGTTAAAACGTCACTGTGAACCTGCGAAGTGAAGGATATCGTGCCGCAAGTGGGCCACATCTGTTCTCCGGATGGAACCGAAGCCCGCCGACTACAAGTGAGCGCGCGGTTTACGCTCTAGCTGTGTGGGTGGGCGGGCACGCCGAGCCGGTTCACAGTGTCGCCCTCAAAATCGAACTCGATCAGTACGGCGGGTTGGTCGCCAACGACCCATCCCTGATGCCCCGGCTCCACGGCGACAAACTGGGGAGCCTTGTACTCGACGACGCAGCCGTCGGCAAACCGAACATTGATTTGTCCGTGAGCCATAAAACCAACGTGTGCGTGCATGCACAAATCGGTTCCCATCATCGTCTTCAAGTTGGCGTCCCAGTTGAATCCCGGCGGATAGATCATCCGCTTGACTCGCACGTTCCCGGTTTTAGAGATGTCGACTTGAACGCCGCCGACATCGCGGTGCTCGTCAGCTTTCATTGGGGCGAGAACTAGATCGGTTGCGCTCATGGTTGCGTGCTCCAGACTAAGGGCGGGTACCCTGCTCCACTATCTCATCAATAGCTTGGCAAAGTTAAGCCGCGAATCTGGAAGGTTTAACAGGGGAGATGAGACTGGCGATTAATGCAATCAGTTGCGATGGGATGAAGGGCTTGGGCAAGAAATGCCATCCATCATTGAGGACGAGCATCCCAGCCGGGTACCCGGACATCAACAGCACCTTTATTTCTGCTCGCTGTGCGGTGATTTGGGTGGCCAGCTCGATTCCGGTCATTCCTGTCATTTGGAAGTCCGACAAAAGGAGATGAATCTCGGACTTGAAGTCTTTCGACTGTTGAACAGCGTCCTTGCCGCTGCTGGTGCTGAGAACGTTGTAATCACGACTTAAAATTCCAACGACCGAGTTCAATATGGCTGGATCGTCGTCGACGACGAGTATGGTTTTTCTGTTCGCATGTTCGAGCATTGGTTCGGTTGCTGCCATTTGCTGCCCGCTGCTAGGGCAGTTTGATCGCCATGCTTTTGATGAAGCAAGCAAACGGACTTGTAGGGTCCGAGCTAGTCGGATTCCAATAGTTAGCAGGCGGCAGGTGGTCAAGTTGACCAAATGTGGGCGAATGGCACTAGGGAGACCTCTGGCTTCCACGGAACTTCTCCCTATTATCAAATGGCACGCCCTGAGAGGCTCGCCCTCCTCCGTGGCATTGGATGCACCAACGCGGAAACAAGCGTTGAAACGCCAAATACGATTAAAGTGGTAAATATTACAAAGATTTACGCGCCATTTTCTAGACCCGCTATAATGGCTGTGCACGATCTAAAGTAGCTTTCCGCTACAAGCGTTACCTTGTACCTTTTCTTCGCGCAGGAAGAGGCACGATGGCAACCGTCATACGATTCAAACTGAACGAGCGCATTTTGGGTATCGAAGCTGTGGATGGAAACCGCATGGCTGTTTCGATTCCAGCCGGGGCGATGGTCGAGGCGATGTCCGGTACCAGCGAACCGGGTCAGACAGTGGACGTATTGTGGGGACAAAGGAAGCTGGAAATATTCGCTTGCGACCTAAAGATGCGCGGCACGGAAATAATCGGCTCGCAGCGCTAGGCCCTCCTGGTACACGAGGCGGTGACCGCTACCAGGTGATGCTGATCTGGCCTCCGTTCACTGTCACCGGTAGTTCAAGTCGTAGGCGGTTCCAAGCTGAAGAAATGACGAATTTGCCTGCTTTCACTTGCGGCTCTGATTACGATGATTTTCAATCAATGCATTCCTAGCTGACCGCGTAATCGCCTGCGCCACCCTCCTTATTCAGAGAATGATGCCCGAGAAATCCCAGCGTCGCTGCGCATGCGCTGGGTGGGTGGCGGGCTGTTTACTGAAGGGTTCGCGAGGGCATTATAACGGCCGGGGAATCATGCGGAAGCTTCGGTAATCTTTCCAGTCAGCAAGAAATTGCGGATGCGTCGATTCGAAAGCCACCAGGCGGGTTAGATCTTAGATAGGTGTTAACGAAGTCGCCTCAACATCCGCGCTTCCCGTTTTCTTTTTCGTCACGTCATCTGGGTCCACCACGAACTTGACGGCGTCCGCCAGGCTGGTCACCAGTTTGTGCGGACGCGAAGGTTGAAAGCGCTGCATGGCGCGCTCCGTATCGCCGGTGAATCCCCACACCCCGATGATCACCTTCGCCCGCGGATATCGCATTTGGAGCTCCCGGCTCAAGCTTCGGGCGCGGGCAAACGCGAAAGGCGGTAAGGCCGAGATGCAGATGGTGTCGTTCTCCGCCGGATTCATCAGCCCGACCGTCTGTTGCGCGGAAGCATCCAAGGAAAATGAAACGGCTGGGTGACCAGCCTGTTCCAGCAACTGGGCCAGCATCGCCGCGGTGATTTCGTCCGCCTCATCGTTGGCGGGAATGCACAGCAGCCGTCCACCCGTAGCGTCCGGTAGCTTTGTTTCACTCGCTGTTTCCGCCAGCAGAGCATCGGACTTGAGGGTTTGCTCGGAGAGCTCCACCACCAGTTCCTTGATGCTCATGAAGAGGAATTCTTCACGAACCGGATCCAGGCCGCCCTTATGTCGGTCCTGTTCGGCCATCGTCAGCGCCGGTATGATCACGCCGTCATACAGCTCCTGTAGGGAGTGTTCCTGAAGATACAGATTGGCCACGGCTCGCGCCTCGCGGTCGTCCATCGCCAGCAACCGCTGATAGAAACGCGCTTCGGCCTCGAGCACATCTTCGTCCCCTAACAGGACGTGCAGAAAAGCAAACTCCGGCACGTAGCGGCCCAGGACGACCACGCAGACCGTTAGCGGCGTTGACAGAATGAGGCCTGCCGGCCCCCACAGAACCGTCCAAAACACCGTGCTCAGAAGCAGCGCCAGCGAGGAAATTCCTGTGTGGATTCCGTAAAGCCACGGCTCCACGAAGTTGCCCGTCACCAGCTCCAACGCGGCGAACACCAGAAACACCATTAGCGGAGGCACCCAGCTATCGAATACGGCAAGCGCAAGCGTGAACGGCAGCAGGCCCGAGATGAATGCTCCCACATAGGGCACGATTCGTAAAATCCCGGCGACGCTTCCCCACAACGCCGCATAAGGAATACCGATCAGATACAAGCTAATTCCACAGAGGACGCCGAAGACCACATTCACCAGGACCTGCATCAATAAATAACGGCTCACTCGTTGCGTCGCATCATCCAGCGCCTGCGTCATCATATTCAGCTGATCCAATCCCACCAGGCGGAAGAGCCTATTACGCAAGTCCTTCTGATTGATCAGCAGAAATACGCTGAAAATCAGGACCATGCCGAATTCGCCCAGAGGCTTCAGGAAAGGTTGGGCCAGATTGCGCAGATGCTCCAGTTCGTTGGTGGGCTGCTCGACGATCTGCACCGGCTGCGGCCGACTGCTACGGACGCTGACGGCTGGAGCGGGCGCATCCACACTCATAACTTCCGTCGCCAAGTCTTTGATGCTCTTCGTAGCCTGCCCTAAGGCCCCTTGACCGGGTGTACGCATCGCTTCGAGTTTGTTGTGAATATTCTGCCGATACATGGGCAAATCGTTCACCACTCCCACCAGTTGATTGAAGATCACCCAGGCCACTCCCCCGGCCGCCGCGATGCTGACGATCATCACCATTGCCACTGCGGGAATGGTGCCCAGACGCAGTTTCTGCAGCCAGTCCACCGCCGGCGTCAAGACCAGGGCCAGAGTGATCGCGAGCGCCAGAGGAATCAGGATCTCGCGGGCCAGGTATGCCACGCCGATCACCGCAATCAGAATTGCGGCGGTCCGGAAGCCGGATGAACCGGGTGGCTGGTGGGGTTGGATCATGGCCGCGATGCTTCCGGCGTATCGACGGAATTACTTCGAGATTTTACCACCCGCGCGAGCACGACCAATCCGGCGCCATCCTCAAGTGGTGTCGTTCAGGCCGCAACTTCGATCTCACTCCGGTCCGCGCTCTGCTCGCGATCCGCGATTTCCTGGCAGACGATACAGTAAGACGTCCACGGGACGGCAGCCAAGCGCTTCAAAGTGATGCTCGCCTCGCAACCGGCACAGATGCCGAACGTCCCTAATCCGATTCGTTGCAGGGCAGTTCGCACTTCGCCCAGCCGGTTGGAGGTGCGCTCGAGATTACTCATCGCGTAATCGCGATCGTTGGCGTTCTGTACCCGGTCCAGTTCATCCGAACTGGTTTCAATCACCAGCCCCTCGCGATTGCCGCTCCCGATTTCAGCAGCTTTGTTCTCCAACGCTCTTCGAAATCCATTTAGCTCGATCTTTGTCATCATTACACCCTTAGTTCGTTGTAGTGGCCTTCTGCTTCTTGACCTGCAGCTCATTCACAACCTGGTCCACGTTCAGGACCGCGGCCGCGACCTGTTCCGCCCGCGCGCGCTTGGACTGAGAGTTAACATCGCCCGTGAGCGTCACTACATGGTTCTTGACGCTGTATTTTACGCTATCGTGAAGACGGTCTTTGATCAGCGCTGCATCCAGGTTGCTCTCGATCCCTTCGTCCAGGTCCACGTTCACTTTATGCGCCAGGTTCTCCGCACCCACCGGGAGCACTGCAATTTGGTTGGCCACCACTTGCGACCCCGACATGGATCTCGCCAGCGATTCAGCCTTGGCCTTGTCATCCTCCGATGTTACACTTCCACGTAAAGTCACGATACCCTTATCGCGATCCTGGCTAACCTTCACGTCTTTAAGACCGGCTTGCTCCATCGATGTGCGGATGTCTCCGGAAACGTCGGCTGCCTTGTTGAAATTTGAGCACCCGGCAAGTGTCCCAACTAACACCAGGGCTAGCCCGGGAGCGAACTTGGACAAGTACGGTTTGAGCTTCTTCATGTTTTCTCCTCTGATTACGATACGGTCTATCCAAGGCATGATAAGGGCCGAACGTTGCCCGTCGAGGATCTCACTGTGTCTTCCGCCAAATGTCTAAAAGGGCCGCGGGCCACGATCTTAAAGGCCGGGCTGATAACGGCATATGGTCACGTGACCGGGGATGGTTAGTGGTCTTCATCAGTCACCACGCACGTCAATCGCGAGCCAGTGCCTCGATAGGGTCGAGTCGCGCCGCTTTTCGAGCCGGAAGATAGCCAAATATGATGCCCGTCAAAAAAGCGCACGCGAACGCCAGGACGATCGGCGATACCGTAAAAATCACGCGCCAGCCCGCGATCACTGAGGTGGACAGGCCTCCGCCGACCCCCACCACCACGCCTGCCAGGCCGCCGATAAAGCAGACCACCACGGCTTCAGTGAGAAACTGAAACAGCACGTCGAAGCTGCGCGCCCCGATCGCCATACGGATTCCGATCTCTCGGGTCCGTTCAGTGACCGAGACCAGCATTATGTTCATTACCCCTATACCGCCGACCACTAGCGAGATTACGGCAATCGCCGCCAGCAGGTATGTGAGCGTATTCTGCGTTTCGCTGGCTGTAGCGATGGTATCAGCCATGTTCCGAATATTGAAGTCTTCCTTGCCGTGGCGTTTGAGCAGCAGCGTGTGCAGTTCCGCCTGCACCACGGACATGTCCGCCTCCGGACTCACTCTCACCACGATGTCATTGAAGTAGCGTTGTCCAAAAACGCGCGCTCCAGCGGTTGAGTAGGGCAGCCAGACGGAGTTATCCAGATCGTCCCCGCGGGAGTTCAACCCTTTACTGCTCAAAACGCCGATGACCAGAAAAGGCGAGCTGCCAATCAGCACATACTGGCCGATCGGATTCGTGCCCAGGGGAAATAAATTCTTGGCGACGGTCTGGCCCAGCGTGACCACCTGGGCGTAACTCTTTACGTGGTCCGCGGTAAAGAATACTCCGGACTGCGGCGGCCAATCGTGCACCTGCGGAAAATCTTCACCGGTGCCGACCGCCGTAACCATCAGATCCTGGTCGCCAAAGCGCACCAACGAGGACTGGTTGGTTTCCGGAATGGCCATGGCGACGCCCGGGACAGCCACGATAGAGGGTAAATCTTCCGGCAGAAACTGGTCACGATGCCGGCCGAGGCGCGAGCCGCCGGTGCGCCCCTCACAATCGTCAACAGATCCGTGCCCATGGCCTGGATGCGATCAAGGACATCCTGTTTCGCTCCGTTGCCAATCGCCATCAGCGCCACCACCGAAGCCACGCCGATAATGATCCCCAGCATGGTCAGAATCGTTCGCATTCGATTATGCAGCAGCGAACGCACCGCCATCTTGAGAGATTCGCCGAGCACGGCCACCCCCGCATTGGTATCCTTTTCCGGCTCGGCCGGCTGCGTCTGATTAGAGGCTTCTCCTTTTTGCTGGCGCTCATCGGAAGTGATCCGCCCGTCCGCGATGCGCGCGATACGATGGGCATACGCTGCAATCTCGCTGTCGTGGGTCACTAAAATAATCGTGTGCCCTTGGCCGTGCAGCTTCTCGAGAATCGCCATGACCTCCTTGCCGCCCTGGCTGTCCAGCGCACCCGTGGGTTCGTCGGCCAGGATCACCAAACCGCCGTTCATCAACGCGCGGGCGATGCTGACGCGTTGTTGCCGGCCGCCCGAGAGCTGATTGGGATGGTGCTGCAGCCGGTCGCCTAGACCGAGTTCCCGTAGCAGGCCACTGGCGTGTGCCTCTCGCTCGGTTTTCGCCATGCCGCAATAAACGGCTGGAGTTTCCGCGTTTTCGACGGCGCTCAGATCGGACATCAGGTTGTAGCGCTGGAAGATGAACCCGAAGGTATCGCGCCGCAGTAACGCCAGCGCATCGCCATCCAGGATGGTTGCCATTTTCTAAATTGGTTCATGCAGGATGAGTGCCAAACAGACAAATGCTGTTCCAGCAAGATGATGACGATTAACGGTATGTGGTCAGATGACCCGCCGCGGTCACGATAGCGCCGCGTCATTCGCTGCCTGGGCGCGATTCTAGCCGGAGTCTCGCTCCAGATACTCGGGCGGCACATCATCCTCACGGATTTGTTTGGTGCGCACTTCCGCCACGTCCGGATCGGGGGCATCTTCCACGCCGCTAATTACTTCGGCCTCGAAGGATTGCCCTTCCTCGACTAATTCCTGCACGCTTTCCGAATCCGCCTCGGCAACGTCTGACAATCCCTGTGTATCTCCGGACTGGCCAGCTGAGCCTGGACCGAGGCCCTTATCCTTAGCCGCAGGGGGAGTGCTGTAAGTTCGACTTCCTTCATCCTGTTGCTTCTTCATACGTTTCTTGCAGCAACTTCCTGGCCAACAGGCAGTTTTGGAGCTGGATTAAGGATGGTCCATCTATTGCACACAGAAGACCGAGGAAAATAGCCATGCACGACGCACACAGGAAGGCCGCCGAACAGCATGAACTTGCGGCGCGGGCCCATCGTACTGCCGCCGAACATAATGAAAAGGGGGAGTACGAGGCCGGGCGGTGGCATGCGGAACGCGCGCTCGAGTACTCTGATCGCGCCTACCAGCTCGCCAAGGAAGCTCACACCAAGTCCGGCCAGATTGTGCGTCTCTAAAAGAGGACCCGGTAATTATGTCTACTCGATACAACAACGGATCGCATTACGAAAACCACCAACGCGCTGCCGAACTGCACGACGTAGCGGCGCACGCCCATACGGTTGCTGAACACCAGGGAAAGCAGGATCACCTTACGGGACACGAGCTGTCGCGGCAAGCCCTGGAGGACTCGCACGACGCGCATCGCCACACTGAGGCGTCGGCCACCGAACATGGCATCGCCACCTTCGGGCACGACGAGATCGCAGCTCTCGCTCATAGACTATGGCAAGCTAGAGGCTGTCCCGAGGGATCGCCGGAGGAAGACTGGTTCCATGCCGCCGAACAACTACGATCCCGCTCCCATACGAGTTAATCCGCGCTCCGACGAGGACCCGCGATGTCCGAAATGCGGCGTCGAAATGGAGCCCATCGAGATGAGCGCCGAGGGTCTGTCTGTCCAGCAATTGCAGCTCTGCCCGAGTTGCTACCTGGTTACCTGGACCGACCAGGACGGTCCTCACGTTCGCCAGGGGGTACCGGTACGACCAGGGGAAAACCCCGGCCATTCAGCGACTGGCAACGAAGCACAGTGGCTGCCCGGTGAACCCGAGGAATGTTAGCGCTGCAGATTCTTAACCGCGCTGGCTTCCTTGCCACACGAACTGCGGGGCTGGCGAAGACCGCTTTCCGGCGGTCCTGAAGTAATGCCGCTCAATCCCGACTGCGAAATTGAATAGCCCACAACGCACCACCGTCCCGATCACGATTAGCTGCAGAGGAATGCGCCCATCCAGCCTGGTCGGCCAATCGATGCCCAGTTCGAGCGGCGTGTCCGTCTCGATTTCGTGAGGGTAGGCGACCAAAATGCCGGCGCTGCTCATATTCGTGACCCGGCCGGTTCCTGCCACCCGATACACTCCCCCCAGAGATCGGAAGCGAACGGTTAGTTCGAAAGGAAAGCGATGCCTCACCCGGCGTTCGACCAGCACCGGCTGATCGGAATCCACTGCCCGATTTTTTCGCCGGATCGATCGTGGAATCCTCGACACGCCGGTTAGATGCGGTCCGTTACACGGATGTTACATCTAACAAGCGCCGTCCCCGAGCACGACCACCTTGACCGTTCTCGCGAGGACATGCAGATCCAGCCACAGCGACCAATTGCGAACATAGTACAGGTCGAAATTCACCCGCTGTTCATAGGAGGTATTGTTACGGCCGGAAACCTGCCACAGGCCCGTGAGGCCCGGCGTCACTTTCATATACACCGAATAACTGGCGCCATAACGGGCGATTTCTTCCGCCACAATCGGACGAGGACCCACGAAACTCATTTGTCCCCGCAGGATATTCCATAGTTGCGGTAGTTCATCCAGGCTGGTCCGCCGCAAAAATCGTCCGATGCGAGTCACGCGAGGATCGTTCCTGAGCTTGTGGCTTCTTCGCCACTCTTCGAGCAGCGCCGGATCGGAAGCTAGACATTGTTCCAGTACCTGGCTCGCGTCAGCCGCCATGGAACGGAACTTCCACGCCATGAATGGCTCCCCTTTTCTGCCATAGCGCCGCTGCCCGAAGAAGGCTGGTCCGGGCGATGTCAGTTTAATCAGGGCCGCGATCGCGATAATCAAGGGCAGCGCCACAATACTCATGGCCACCATCAGCAGGATGTCGATCGCCCGCTTCAACACTCGCGCCCGCGGGATCAATAGCTTCTGCTGGATCTCCAGACCGAGTGTGCCGCGCAGATCCCTTGGCTCCGCCCAGAGGCTCGAGAAGCCCGCCAGATCCGGGATTACGATGACGTCGGAAAACGATTCGCTGCATTCTTCAAGAAACGCCCCCAGGGTATCGCGCGGAATCTCCGACATTGCCAGGATCACGTGCCGCACCCCGCGGTCCCGCGCCACTTCCGCGGCTAGCCGCGCCTCTTCCAAAATGGCGACCGGCTTGAACCCTAACTCAGGCTGGCTCTCAAGCGTAGCCGCGAGCGCGGCCGCCACCCTCCGCGCTCCGACGATCACTACCGGATTCCCCCACCACGCCCGCCGCGAGCATAGCGACCGGGCGACGCTTCGCAGCACCGGCACCAGGATTAAGGTGTTACTCCACGCCAGCAGGAACGTGCCGCGCGAATACGTGGCCGAGTCTTTCAGCAGGAAGCTGGTTACCGCGAGTGCGGCATAAACCACGCTCGTTGCGACAGACAGCTTGCGCAATTCGTCGGCGGGATTGCGCCCGAACCCTGGGTACAGTCCCGACACCGCGTAGACCGCCGGGAACAGCAGAAGCACCGGCCACAGCCTGGCATAGAACTCGGTGCTGAAGTTAGTGCCGATCTGGCGCCAGATCAAGACGCTCAGGGCCGCGCCCACCAAAAGCGCCGCGAGGTCCGCCAGCAGAAGAATGGCGATGCAGGCACGAGGACGAGCAGTGCTCGCATCCTCACACAGCTCGGACGGTCGCGTTCGCCGTACGGTAAGTGTGTCCGGGTGGAGAATCGACACGGTTAGCGCAGGGCGGCCACCTTCAGGTCGGATGCGATTGCAGCGTTACCGCCCGAGGTCACCTGTGCGTACAGGGCGACCGTCTGATCCACCATCCGGTCCAGCGAAAAGTTTTGTGACAGCGCTAGCGACGCTTGCCCCATCCGCTCACGCAACGCTGGATCCTCGACCAGCGTCTCTAGTGCGGTCGCAATCTCCTGCACGCCACGTATGGGCGCGATGAGGCCGTTCACGCCGTGCTGCACCGTCTCGGAAATCCCACCAACGCGGGTGGCGACAATGGGTAGGCCCTGCGCCATCGCTTCTAGAACCGCAATAGAATGGCCCTCGGATTCGCTGCTCAGGGCGAACATGTCAAAAGCGCCCATCAGGGGGCGGGCATCGCACGCCCCCAACCAGAAAATGCGTTTATCGACGTTGAGTTCGGCCGCCAGTTGGCGCAACGAGTTTTCCAGGGGTCCATCTCCGATCATCACCAGCCGAACCGGCACTGCCGTTCGCTGGAGGAGGGCGGCGAAGGAGCGCAGCAGGGTCTGAGGAGACTTCTGGCTCGCCAGGCGTCCGACGAATCCGATACACACTTCGGTGTCGCGAAGTCCCCACTTCCGCCTGAGCGCAGTACGATCGGACGCAGAAAGCCGCGGCTGGTCAAGAGAGACCCCGTTCGGAATCAGGGACAGCTTCGCGGCGGGAATTCCGATCTCTAATGCGTGGGATTGTTCCTCGGCGGAAACGACGATAACGCGATCGCACATCCTGGATAAGCCCTCTTCAAGCTTCGCCACGGCCCACTTGGCCAGAGATGCCTTCCCCAGCTGCATTGTAAAGAACGCATGTGGCGTATACAGACGCTTGACGTCGTGTCCCAGCAACGCCAGGCGTCCGACCAATCCAGCTTTCGTGCTGTGGCAATGAACCACGTCAAACGGCCCATAACCGCACACATAATTTCGGAATCTGCGAATGGCGCGAATGTCACTTTTATTCGGCCACTGACGCATCGATATTTGGAACGACTGAAAGCTGGGCTGTCCCTGCAGCCTCCGCAAATCCTCAGCGAAGGTCCGGTCCCAACGTACCTCGGAATACACAAGGTGAACCTGGTGACCACGGAGAATCAGACCATCCGTTAAATCCACGACGTGGCGGCCCGCCCCTGCGGCTGCGGATTCTACCAACTGAAGGACTTTCATCAGTAGTTCAGTTCAAGATTGCGTTTTCGACGATCTCCGCCGTCCGTTCCCACGAGAATCTCTGGCTGCGCTTATAACCCTGTTGGCTCAGATCACGAGCTCGGACTTCATGGGCGAGCATACGAATACCCTCAGCAATGCACGCCACGCTCAATGGATCGACGAGAACCGCGGCATTACCGGCAACTTCCGGCATAGCAGTGCAGTTGGAAGTGAGCACAGGACATCCGCTGGCCATGGCTTCGAGGATGGGCAAACCGAACCCTTCGTAAAGGGACGGATACAACAATCCTCGGGCACCGCTGTAAAGACAGGCCAGTTCGTCATCGTCGACCGAGGTTAAATGCACCACACCATCGGGCGGCATGCTCAATATCGAGGACGATGCAAAGCGCAGTCCCTCTTTGCCCACGATGACCAAACTCGCTCCATCCATGTCTCCGATTACCCGGGTCCATGCTTCCAGTAGCCGAGTCAAGTTTTTGCGCGGCGAGATCGCACCGACGGCAAGAAAGTAGGAGCCCGAGATCCGGAAACGTTCTTTGACTCGCTGAATTTCTGCTTCCGAGCGCCGAAAGAAAAAAGTGCTTGCGGCTTCGGCCGCCACGATCACTTTGCTCTCGGGGACCCGTAGAGATTCCACGATGCGCCGACGACAGTACTCAGAGACCGTCACGATCTTTCTGGTCTTTCTTGCGAGGGCCGGCACCAATTGCGAATACCACAGTGCGAATCCGCGGCTGTAAGACTGGGGTGCGTCCAGCGGGCCTAAATCATGGATCGTCAGAACTTGATTGGGATGAGCCATTGGTCCACACCCAGCTGGCGAAAACAGGGGCGCGCGCTGCGGGATCGTCCACGGCAATGCGATCTGTTCCCAGGGATGTCCATTCAGACGTCCTCCGGCGACGATCACACGGTCCTGAAGTCCTTCATACTCCTTAAGAGCTGGGCGGGGCGCGATGAATGTCGCGTTCCGCAAACGGAGGCTAACCTCATAGCTATAACGCTGCACTCCCGTGAATGGCCGCGTGGCAAACCGCGCATTTACGTAGTATTCGTTCATCTGATCGAACCCGCGCTCGCCATCTCGCGCGATATCAACAAGGGCTCCTGCACGGCATTCCGGGTCCTCCGCCGAAGCCTGAACAAGAAAACAATGAGCACCGCACCGTACGTCTTTAGCGTCCCGCCGGAAGCACTTCCGGACATGTAAACCATGAAGGAGACTGTTGCCCAAGCGCAGGCAACGATGCATGCGCCGACAGGATACAGATTGGAGGCTGTCCGCAATCGATAGAAGAGGCCGCTGAACCAAGAACACATCCAGCCATACAACAATCCGCCTACGACCACACCAGGCCACCCGAAATTCAGATACCATTCACCGCTATACGTAATACGCAGGCCTCCATGGGCTGCTGTGAGCGGAAACCCAATCGCGTTCAGCGTCACGGTGCGAAGGTGATAAGTTTGGGTGAAATCCGATGCGAACGACGGAATTGGAACTAGGCCAGCGATGAAGGTTAAGCCCCAGTAGGGCTCATCTTGCTTCAGAAGGACCCATCCCAGATCGCGAACCTCAGCCAGATCGGCGCCAATACCTTGGAGCGTGGTCCATTCACCCGTACCCGTGTTCGAATCGCCTCCTAGCGCGACTTCTGAAGCAATGAGCACCGCGAATACGGCGGCCACGGCCAAAAGAACTGCTTTGTAATGGCCCTTCCAAACCAGCACCGTCATGACAATCGACACGCAAATCAGAAGCGGCGCGCGCGTCGCCGTGAGCATGCAACCCGCAGCCGCAAGAAGAACAAAGAATGCATCCATGACACGGCGCTTGCGGAAGTACCACCCCAACGCTAGGGCAGCCGCAGGAAACACTACAATCTCGCGCCCTCGGTTTACTAGAAACGTGTCCAGTCTATGTTCCGGAGTAAAGTTCAACAGGTATCGGTCATGCCGTGGATTGTCACTAAGCAGCGGAATTCCCCCAAGTTGTTGCAGGCCGACGATGATCAAAGGTATTGCGATGAGAATTATGACGCGCGATCGGGCGCAGATCTGGTCCAACGCTCCTTTGCATGAAATCCGTGCCAGCCTCGCGGCGACGCGTCCCGACGAGACGCATGGGAACAGCGTAAAACTAACGAGGCAACAAGTCAGCCCCGTTGAAATGACCAAGAAGGACTGATCAAGGAACGGCCCCAAAGCGGCGCGACTCACGAAACTGTACTGATCTGTGAGGACCGCGGCCGCATAGCGGCCGAACACAACGTGAGCACACGCAAAAAGAAAAAAGACCGTCACCGGCGTCAGTAGCATGCCGGTCCGTCTCTTGGAGGCCGCCAGGGCGGCCATCATCGCTATCGTCATCAAGATACTGGCGGCAAGAACCTGACCTTGATCAGAGATAAACAAATCCATACCTAGAGAGCGCCGTTTCGTGTGCAGAAATACTTCCGGCTCTGCCACCCCGGAGGGCCACTGTGGTCGGACTCAGCAAATCGAACGGACCCGCCCGATTGTTCCACGAGATCCCTCACTCTCTTCTCCGCGACGAAATAGGATTCCATTGCCTCGCGATTCCCGGTTCGGACTCGCCACAGCAGGTTCGATAATGCGATGGGAGCTGCGTTCTTGGCCCAATACCAGGCCGACGAACGGGGGCGGCTGGGCAGCTGAAAAATCACATGGGCGCCAAGACGAGCGACGCGGAAGAATTCACGAATGTACCTCTCCGCCAGGGACGGAGCCATGTGTTGCAGCGTGATATTGGAGTAGACAAAGTCTACGGACGCATCTCCTAATATCGCGAGGTCAGCCGTGACATTGTGCACGTATTCACATCGGCCCGGGAACTTGTTGAACTGAGCGGCAGCGTCAATCATGGACGCCGCAATATCGATTCCAATGACCCGATCAAAATGCACGGCAAGTGCCTGACTCAGACGGCCCACGCCGCATCCAAAGTCCATAGCAGCCGCGAAGCGAATCGTCGACAATTGTCGAGCGACTCGAAGGACTTCTTCAATTTCCGCGACGCCGGTTCCAAAAAACGCGGCCTGATCCCACGCTCTGGCGCTTTCGCCAGGACGCGAGAGAATTACGGAAAATGGATCAGCCTCGCCTAGCGAAGTCCATTGCTTTTTCACTCGGCTCAGCGGCTTCAGCAACGGATCAGCTCGAGCCGCGGCGTCAGCCTTGTTGACTTTTCGCGTGGTAATACTTGCTGTAGTGCCCATAGTAGTAGTAATACCCAGCACTCACTTCCCGGTGGACCTCATTCAACACCACCCCCACTAAATTCGCCCGCAGCCGCGTCAGCGTCGTGATCACCGAGCTCAGCGCCTTCCGGCTTGTGTCCCCCGCCCGCGCCACCACGATCACGCCGTCCACCGCCGTCGCCATCTGCAGCGGCTCCGCGAACCCCAGCAGCGGAGGCGCGTCCAGCACCACCAAGTCGTACTCCCGCACCGCTTCCTCCACCAGTTCCGCCAATCCCATGCCGATCAAGTCCGACGCCCGCCGCGTCGATGGCCCCGCCGGCAACACATCCAGACCCTTGGGATCGTCGATGCGAATCACCGCGTCCCGCCACGAGATCTGCTCCAGCAGCACGTTCGATAACCCCACGCTGTTCGGCACCTGGTACAGCCGGTGCACGCTCGGTCTCCGCAGATCGCCGTCGATCAGCAGCGTTCGTTTGTGCTGGCTCGCATGCGTCGCGGCCAGGTGCGCCGCCACCGTCGACTTGCCTTCCGAGGGCGACGCGCTGGTCAACAGCACGCTCCGCAGCCGCCGGTCGAAATCGGTCAGCAGAATCGAATTGCGCAGAGTGCGGATCGCCTCTTCGTAGTTGCTGAGCGCCTGTTCGCTTTCCACATGTGCCCGCGCAAGAGCGGCTGTGCCATTCCCGTTTCCATTGACGTGTAACCCGTTCGCCACGTGAATCCCCTGGATCGGACTCAGGTGCCGCCGCCACGTCTTAACGGCCGGCAGCGACCCAATTACGTCCGCGTTCATCAGCCGCGATACCTGATCCGGATCGCGAACGGTGTTATCCAGCACATCGCTTAGCACCGCCGCGCCCACGCTGAAGAACGTCGCGAAGAGGAACGCCAGCAGCACATTCAACCACATCTTCGGAAAAACCGGCCGCAGTCCCGGACGAGCCAGATCGGCCACGCGAATCGAGCTGTTCTGGAAGCTCGCGTTGATCCCCGCCTCCCGAATCCTGCGCACCAATTCTTCGTACAGCTTCTTGTCGCTCTCGGCGCCGCCCTTAAGGGTTTGGTATTCGAAGGACCGCGCGTTCAGACTGTCGTATTCGGCTTTGGCGTCCTTCACGGCGTTAGCCAGTTGCGATTCGCGATCCGCGGCCTCGTAATATTCCACCTCCGCGCGCCGCCCCACGTTCTTCCGGGCCGCGTCCAGTTGCCCTTCGAGTTCCGTCACGCGCGACTGGAGCTTTTTGTACTCCGGATGATTCGCGCCGTAGGTCGTCTTCCCTTCCGCGAATTTCTGCTGGGCTTCTCCCAGATCCTCCGTAAGCTTTTTCAGCGCCTCGCCTTGATTCGACGCCTCCGCCGCCGCCAGCGATCCGCTATCTACGGAATTGAAGGCCGCTTCTTTGCGCACACGATCCGCCTGGGCTTTCGTATACTCGGTGTTCAGCTCTAGCAGCCGCGCCGTCAGGATGCTGGTCTTTTCTTCCGGATTAATCAGGTTCAGTTCGCGCTCGAACTGCACCAGCGCCGCGCTGGATTTCTCCATCTTGGCCTTCAACTCTTCCAACTGCCGCTCCATGAACTCACTCAGGCTGGCCGTGGCCTTGTAGCGGATCTCATAGGAGTGCGCCAGATAGCTCTGCGCGATCGCGTTCGCCACATCCGCCGCCAGTAGCCGGTGTTGCGACCGGTAGCTGATCTGCAAAATGTAAGTGTTGGGCGGACGAGTAACTTTCAGCGGCTTCAACTCGACCGGCGCTT
The DNA here is from genome assembly GCA_025980665.1 of Bryobacteraceae bacterium. Taxonomy (GTDB): domain Bacteria; phylum Acidobacteriota; class Terriglobia; order Bryobacterales; family Bryobacteraceae; genus Palsa-187. The sequence continues at coordinate 8,377 of JAICXC010000073.1, read as the reverse complement.
CGCGGCTGGTGTCGGAGGTATCCACTGCTTCTTCCAGCGCATCGGGTTCCACTTCACGCAGCTTGAACTTATCGACCACCGGCCGCAATACCGAATCCGATTGAATCAGCTTCACTTGCGTCGCCAGAAACTGATCGGCATCATTGTTGACCGATTGCGCTGAGTCTTCACCGATCACGGCGTTAGGCATCCGGCGGTCGATATCGATCGTTGCAGTGGATTCGTAAACCGGCGTCAGCCGCAGCGATACCACCACCGTGCACAGCACCACCAGCGCCACGAATCCCAGCATCTTCCAGCCCTGGCGCCGCAGGATCCACAGGTAATGCGCCAACGGAATGTGCGCCGGTGCGGATTCATAGTCCGCATCCACGATTAGCGGCGTGGCGGGGTGTATAGCCGGAAGGTTAGTTTCTACTTGCTTCATTACTTCACGTCTCGCCTAATGCCAAATCACCAGTCCCGACGCAGTCGCCGATCCGAATCCGGCCAAGCGGTCGACAATGTTCATCGTGTTCCGACGCGACTTGTTATCCGGCACGTAGAGAATGTCTCCGACCTCCAGTGGCACATCGGGACTCTTGCGATCCAAGATGTTGGCCAGCTCGATCGGGATTTCCTGCGGCTTTTCGCCTTCTTGCCGCCGTACAATGTAGGCAATTTTCTGCGAAAAAGGCATCAAACCTTCGCTTAAAGCCACCATTTTGAGGACGGTCTTATCGGCCGGGTCGCGCACCAAAAAACCGCCCGGTTTACGGATATTGCCCAATACAAAGATCTTGCCGGCCACCGGCACGCGAACCTCTTCGTTGCCCGTGAGCCGCAAATTCACCGCCGGATCGGCATCATCGATCAACTGCTTAATGGGAATATGTTGAACTACATCGTTCTGAGTCACAATGATTTCCGGCCCCGCATCGTCGGTCAATCCCTCGGCACGCGCCAGCGCATCTAGGAGCCTCATCGAGCCGTCGGATTGAAACGTCACCGGCCTGCGCACCGCGCCCATCACCGAAATCGGACGGCTGTGATATTCGACCACCGTAATCTTCACCACGGGGTCGACCAGGATCTCGCCCGACTTCAGTGCGTTAGCCAGTTCGATTTCGAGCTCTCGCGGCATCAGTCCTTCGGCCTTCACGCCTTCCGCGAGCAAGGGCAAACGAATCATGCCATCAGGATCGAGACGGACCGTGCGCGTGAGTTCCGGCGCATCGTAAACCGAAACCGCCACTAAATCACCGCCATGGAGTTTCAGTGCCGGAAGATTCGCATTCCCGACTTCTTCCATCAGCGACGGCCGAACTTGCGCCAGCGCAACTACGGATATCGTGAACAACAGGATACTTCTCATGATTCCTTCTCCAGCAATTCCGCGATGCGCAGCACAGTCGATTTCAATTCCAGGAGCTGCTGATCCAGCGCCGGCTCGCCCAGCGATCGCAGTAATTTGGTCCGTGCGAAGTCGGAAAGGCTGCGCGCTCCGCTAGATGCAGTTTGCAGCGCCTGGTATTCGTCCTGCGTCAGACGAAAAATGAGAACTTTATTTCGCGGCTTGGTAACTGCCATCGATCATGTCCCTGTCAACTTCCACTGCGATGGATCTTTGCAGCGCGGCCACACTCACCACGATGCGCCATCCCGAAGATTCGCGAGCGAGTGTTCCTTCCATCCCGGCGAGAACGCCTTTTTCGATGCGCACGCGCTGGCCAGCTTTCAGATACGGCCACGGACCCAGCGGTAATTCGGATTGCACCGCGCGCCGCAGCGCCGCGATTTCGTCATCAGGAATCAACGCGGGAGTGCGATTGAAACTCACAACTCGTTCCACGCCAGCCTGATGCATCACCGCCATGCGTTCCGCAAATGTCGACTGGCAGAAAACGTAACCCGGAATCAGGTTTTGCTGGAGCACCTTGAATCGGTCGGCCCACCTGCGCCGCACTCCGTGCCACGCGACAAAAGTCTCCAAACCAATGTTGGCAAGGCCCTTTTGCACGCGGCGTTCGGCGCGTGGACGTACTACCAGTGCAACCCAATCTGGATTCATTTCGAAACTCTTGATGGACAACTGGGGGAGAAAAAGGACAAAGCTTCCGCTATGAAGAGTTACAGGGAACTCCACCACAGAGGACTCCGGGGGAGGAGATTATTGAGTAGTGTTATACAAATCGAATGCACTGTCAAGACGAACAGACGGCGCAAACGGTTATCGGTTTGGTTCTGGTGCTGGTGCTGGAATCTGCGAACGCCCCCCGCGGCCGGCATCGCGGCTGGGACGATCATTGGACTTGGCTCCCGGGACTCCCGGTTTCGCGCCTTTCGAAACTAGATAATCGACGACCGACTGAAATCGCAGCGCTTTGGCGGCATCCAGCGCAGTGCGACCATCGGTGTTGACAAGATTGAGATCGGCCCCCAATTCGACAGCCAGCTTCACGCTTTCAAGCGTCAGAGCTTCGCGGTCGAACTTCTCCGGCTCGACCCACGGAAGCACACGCAGCATTCCTACCGCAGCCATTGCGGCGCTGACGGTTTCCTTGCGCGGGACTCCGCCGAACCCCTGCTCGCCGACCCAATCCGCGTGATGCACAAACTTTGGATCGGCGCCGTACTTGACCAGAAGACGCATGACGTTGGGTTCAGTGAAGCGGGCAGCCATCCAGTACGGCGTCGCGCCAACCAGCGGCGGCTCAAAGTGAAAATCGTCCGACGACCGGCGAGTTGGAGTAAACGTCTTCAGCGGAAAGTTCGGATCCGCATGATGTTCAAGAAGCGCGGCGACCACTTTCTCGTCGCGGCGCATAATGGCTTCGTGCAGCGCGGTAAATCCATTGGACGCAAGGTTTGGATCGGCGCCCTTGTCGAGCAGAAACAGAACCAGATCGCTGAAGCCAGAGTGCTCGGCTAAAGTCGTCGCGCTGACGCCCCATGCATCCGTATCGTTCACGTTCGCGCCGGCGGCCACCAGCAGTTTCGCCGACTCGAGATCTCCCACGCGCGCCGCGAACATCAGCGCCGTCTCGGCCCCATGCGGAACGGTCAGATTGTAGGGAAGATAGCCGTGCGGCGGCACCGCCATCACTTCGTTATAGAGTTCCGAGCGAGCCTTGAGGTCAACATTATGCGCGATCAGCACCTTGACTACATCGGGATGCTGTTGCGACACGGCCCACATCAGCGCCGTCTGTCCGCGCGCGCCGTGCGCGTTGGGATTTCCGCCTTTGGCGAGCAATAGTTCTACGACTTGAGCATAGCCACCGCGTGCCGCCACCATCACCGGCGTCTCGCCCGCAAGCAGCGCCAGGTTCGGATTCGCACCGGCATCCAAGAGTCGCTTTACTATCGCTACACTTCCGTTTTGGCTGGCGTTCCACAGGGGTGTCGCGCCCAGGTCGTTGGCCGCGTTCACCTTCGCGCCGGCTTTTAGCAGCAGGTCGGTGCTTTCGAGATCGTCGCGGTATGCAGCCCAATGGAGCGCCGTGGTGCCATCGGGCTCGGCGGAATTCACGTCAATCTTTTTCTGAATCAGCGCCCGAAGCGCTTCCTTATCAGTGCGCTTGGCTGCGTCCACAAGGGGCAGCCTGCCGGCCTCGGCGCCCAGGAGCGATACGGCAAACACCAACGGGATCAGGCGCCGCAGTTCAGTCATGAGATTAAGCCTCGGGAAGCGTATCGATGGGAAGTTTGCCGTTGCTGCCGCCCACCTTCTCGACCGGATAATCCATCTTGTCCATGATCGTCATCAGAAGATTGGCTTGCGAAGGCTTGTTCGCGTACTTGAGATGGCGGCCGCCTTTGGTTTTGCCCGAACCGCCGCCTACCAGCATCTGCGGCAGATTGTCGCCCGAATGCCCGTTGCTGTTGGAAATGCCCGCGCCGTAGAGAATCGTGATGTGGTCGAGCAGCGAGCCGTCCCCGTCCGGCGTCGACTTCAGTTTGGCTAGATACTGCGAGAACAACTTGGCGTGATAGGTGTTGATCTTCGACATCTTCTCGATCAACTCAGGAATATTGTTGTGGTGCGAGAGCGGATGATGCGCTTCCGGCACGCCGATCTGCGGATAGGGCCGCGGACTCTGCTCCTTGCTGATCATGAACGAAATCACGCGCGTCAAATCGGATTGGAGCGCCAGAACCTTCAAATCCATCATCAGCGCCAGATGATCTTCGAACACCGGCGGCGCACCCAGGGGCTGGTCGAAAGCGGGCAGCTCGATATTGCTCTGGCGCTCTGCCATCTGGATACGGCGCTCGACGTCGCGAACCGCGTCGGTGTACTCGTTCATCTTTACCTGGTCCTGCGGACCAAGCTCCTGCTTGAGGCTCGCCAGCTTGCCGTTCACCGAATCCAGAATGCTCTTGTGCTGCTGCAGCCGCTTGGCGCGTGCGACGCGATCCGTGCTGCCAGTGTCGCCGAACAACTTCTCGAAGACAGTACGCGGATTCCAGTCCATCGGCAGCGGCTGGGTCGGGCTCTTCCAACACAGCGTGTCGAGATAGGCGCAGCTCAGGTTGCCGGTGCAGGCGCCCGCATTGGCCGGAGTGTCCATGCATATCTCAAGGGTCGCCAGTTGCGTTTCTTTGGCGAAGTGCTGACCGAGCATCTGGTCAATCGATACGTCGGCGATGATTTCGATTTCGTTGCGTCCGCCGCGTGGCGTGCCGGTCAGAAACGATCCCGAAGCCCCTGCGTGTATGTAGTTCCAGCTTGCCTTGATGCCGGAGAAGACCAGCATCTGGTCCTTATAGGGCGCCAGCGGCTCCATGATGGAATTTAGCTCTAGCGCGGTGCCTTCGCCTTTGGGAGTCCAATACTCCATCGCCATTCCGTTCGGAACGTAGAAGGCCTGGAAGCGGTGCGGAGGCGTCGTGGCGGCACGGAGTGGAGGAAGCATGGCGTCGAGAAATGGCAACGCCAGGGTGGTACCGATCCCTTTCAGAACCGTGCGACGAGGCAGCGACTTGGTGAGGAAGGCCATGTTGTCCTTCTCCTTAGCCCTTTCATTTTAGCCCAGTTAGCGGTTCTTTGGTGAACCACGAGTCCACTCTACTTGACAGCCAAGTGAAGTTGTTCCATACTCGATCCCGAGGTTCACTAGGATGGCAAGTGAAGCGGGAGACCGGATGGCCGTTCTGCAAGGCACCCTCGGCCTGATCGTTCTGCGGACGCTCAAGAGCATGGGGCCGCAGCATGCCTACGCGATCGCGACCAGGATCCAGCAGTTCTCCGAGGATCTGCTGCATCTCAATCAAGGTACTCTTTATCCGGCGCTGGTGCGACTGGAACAGCAGGGCCGGATCAAGGGCACCTGGGGTACGACGGAAAGCAATCGCGAGGCGAAATTTTACGCGATCACGAAATCCGGGGAAAAGGCGCTGGCCGAGGAGACGCTGCGGTGGCGGCGGATGTCCGGTTTGGTGGATAAACTGTTGTCCGAAGGAGCATAAACCGTGCGGCGATTCTTCTTGAGACTCGCAAACTTATTCCGCAACCGCCGCGCGGAGCACGAAATGTCGCGCGAGATCGATGCTCATCTTTCTCTGCTCCAGGACGAGTTCGAACGCCAGGGCATGTCTCCTGAAGACGCCCGGCGTGCCGCTCGCCGCGTTTATGGCGGAGTCGAGCAAGCTAAGGAACTGCATCGGGATGCGCGCTCGTTTATGTGGATCGAACAATTCGTCAAGGATATCCGCTTCAGTATCCGCCAGCTCCGCCGGAGCCCGGGATTCACGCTTACGGCGATCGGCGCGCTGGCAATTGGGATCGGCGCGAACGTCGCGATCTTTTCGGTTGTCAATGACGTGCTGCTGACCCCGCTGCCGGTTCCCGATCCGAACCGCTTCGTCGTCTTGATGACCACTTCCGGTGAAGGCGCGGTGGCGTCTCCGGCGCGTTTCATTCACTGGCGCGCGCAGACTAGCGTGCTTCAAGACGTTACTGCGATGCGCACCGGCGCGATGAACTACACAGGCGGCGAAATCGCCGAACAGTGGCAGTCGGCGCAGGTCTCTGAGAGCGCTTTCCGCGCCTTCGGAATACCGGTCATTCAAGGACGCAGTTTCACTCCGGAAGAGGATCTCCCAAACGGCGCGCGTGTCGCTGTGATCAGCGTGAACCTCTGGAGACGGCGATTCGCGAGCGACCCGCAGGTCCTCGGCAAGACGATCCTGTTGAGCGGCGATCCCTACACGATTATCGGCGTCGCCGACGACAGCGCCAATCTCGTGAACCAAATGGGCAGCAATCAAGCCCCGCGGTTGGATGTATACGTGCCGTTCCAAATTGATCCCAATACTCGCGACGTGGACAACTCATTCTTCGTCGTTGCCCGGTTGAAGCCCGGAGTTACCCTGCAACAGGCTCAGGAACGGCTGCGCGCTTCCGCGAACGAATACAGGTCCAAATTCCCGGATGCGCTCGGACCAGAAGAAAGTTTCACCGCGATGCCCGTCCTGGATGTCGTTTTGTCTGATATCCGAAGCTTGCTGCTTGTCCTGGGCGGCGCCGTCGGCTTGGTCCTGCTGATCGCGTGCGCCAACGTCGCCAATCTTCTGTTGGTGCGCGCAGCGGGTCGAAATCACGAGATTGGAATCCGCTTAGCCGTCGGCGCCACGCGCGGGCGCGTGATCCGGCAATTGCTGGCTGAAAGCTTGTTGCTAACGCTCGCTGGCGGGGCCGCTGGATTGTCTCTGGGCTACAGCGGAATTCGCGGCTTGCTCGGTTCGGTCAATGCCGACGATCTGCCTCCGGTTCGCGACATCGCCATGGACTGGCACCTGGTATCGTTTGCGCTGGCCCTGTCGCTTCTGACTGGAATCGTGTTCGGCTTACTCCCGGCGCTCAGAGCCTCACGCGTGGACCTGAATACCGTTCTCAAGGACAGCGGAGGGAGATGGGGCACCGGCTTGCGCCAGAACAAGGCGAGGGCCGCACTGGTGATCAGCGAAATCAGCCTGGCGATGGTGCTGCTGGTCGGGTCCGCGCTGCTGATTCGGACATTTGTGGCGCTATACAGAGCGGACCGAGGCTTTCAGGCTGGGAACGTAATCACGATGCAGACGTCGTTCAGCGGTCCCAAGTATGTGAAATCCGCGGCAGTCGCCGCAGCGTCCCGCGAAGCGCTGGAGCGCGTTCGATCCTTGCCGGGAGTGATTGCGGCGAGTTCGACCTGCTGCGTGCCGCTTCAGATCGAACTGAACGCTGGGTTCGATATCATCGGCCGGCGCGCTGGAGATAGGCCCAACACCGGAAGTGGCGCATGGGCCACCGTTTCGGCCGGCTATTTCAATGTGTTCCAGATTCCGTTGAAGCGCGGACGGGTGTTCACCGACCGGGACGACGCCACATCCCCGGGCGTCGTCGTGATTAATGAGCGCATGGCGAAAGAGTACTGGAAGAATACCGATCCTTTGAACGACCGTCTCCTCATCGGCCATGGCGCGGTGGGAAGCTCCGGAGACGATCCGCCGCGCCAGATCATCGGCATCGTCGCGGACGTGCGCCAAAGCGCATTGAACACGGCTCCCAAACCGATGATGTATGTTCCGCGGGCGCAGATCCCGAACGCGACCAACGCAACACTGTCAGGTATGGTGCCGATGTCATGGACTGTTCGAACGCAGAGAAACACGGACGCGCTGGTCAAGGAGATTCAGGAGCAAGTGCGGCAGTCGACGGGTTTGCCGGTCTTCAACGTTCATTCCATGGACGAGGTGGTCCGGCTCTCGACGGGCCAACAACAATTCAATGCGCTGGTGATGACTGTGTTCGGATCCGCCGCACTCCTGCTGGCCGCCATCGGAATCTACGGGTTGATGGCGTATATGGTCCAGCAGCGGACGCAAGAGATCGGGATTCGACTGGCATTGGGCGCGGAGGCGACCCAACTAAGGAACATGGTTGTGCGTCAGGGCATGAGCATGGCGCTGACCGGCGTCGTCATCGGCTTGGGCGCGGCGTGGGGCGTGTCGCGATTGATGGAAAGCTTGCTATTCGGAGTAAAGCCACGTGACCCGGTCGTCTTCGTCGTAGTGCCTTTGGCGTTAAGCGCGGTGGCGCTGTTGTCGGTGTGGCTCCCCGCGAGACGGGCGCTGCGTGTGGACCCGGCAACCGCTCTGCGACACGACTGAAGCTCTATTTCCCCGGCATGTGTTGCATGCTCTTTTCGTTTTCGAGACAGATTTCATCCACCAACTCCGTATCGAGCACGATAGTCTGCTTAAACTTCACCGTCCACGGCTTCGTGTAGGCTTTCGGATCATCCACCGTCACTTCGATTTCCAGATGCCCGAAATCCGGACGGTGAAACCGCTCGGTTACCTTAGCCGCACTGGTCTGAGGATTCCCTCGCATGTCCAGCCACAGGTCGTCGCG
>JAICXC010000152.1 GCA_025980665.1 Bryobacteraceae bacterium | reverse complement strand
CGAACCTGATGAGGTTCACCCGCAGGGATATGGACTCCCTGACCGGGGTTCAGCACAAGCTCGTTGCTGTTGACCTCGATCGATAGATGGCCACGCAGCACGTAGAAGAACTGATTCGCCTTCCGATGATAGTGCCGCACCTCCGAAGTTCCCGGCGGCATCCGTTCGTCAATGACGCTCAAGTCTGGGGTCTGAACTAAGTGCCATCCATCGCAGCCATTTCCCCACGTGTAGTGTTGGCTCGTTCGCCTATCGACCATCTCCACAGTGTAAAGCGGGGCTTGACGCCCCGCTCACAATGTTCCTACAGCCCGATCAGCCGCACCGTCAGCGTCTTGGTGGTCGAGTTGCCCTTGCTGTCGGTCACGGTTAGATCGAAGATGTAGTTCCCAGGCGTTCCCGGGAGATACACCTGCGGCGTTGACGAGGTCCTCTGGTAGATCACCGCCTTGTTCTCGCGAACCGTCCAGTAGAACTGCAGCGGGTTGTTGCCCGACGGGCTGGACGAGCCGGACGCATCCAGCCGCACATCCCGGGTCGATGTATACAGTATGTTGCCCGAGGCGAATACGATGACCGGACCGCTGTTACCGACCGTGACGGTGGCCGTCTTGGTGGTGCTGCCCGCGGCGTTGGTCGCCGTCAGTGTGTAGACGGTCGTGGCCGCCGGCGTAACATTGCTGGTTCCGCTGGCTGCAACCGTTCCGACCGAGCTGATGCTCACCGAGGTCGAGTTCTGCACGCTCCACTGCAAGGTGGAACTCTGGCCTGCCGAGATGCTGGCCGGAGTCGCCGTGAAGCTTGCGATCACCGGGAGCGCGCCTACCGTCACTGTAACGCTGCAAGAGGCGCTGGCGCCTCCGCCCGTAGCCGTGACGATGTAGGTGGTGGTCTGCGAGGGACTCACCGACACGGAGCCGCTCTTGACCACTGATCCGACGCCCGGATCGATGCTGACTGTGTCGGCGTTGAGGCTGGTCCAAGATAGCGATGACGACTGGCCGGCGCTGATGCTGGTCGGGTTCGCCGAGCAACTGGAGACCTGCACTCCGCCCGTCAAGGCGCCAACGGTAACCGTCACCGTCGATGTTTCATCGTTGACGCTGTTACGTGCTGTCAAGGTATACGTGGTCGTCTGGGTGGGCGAGACCGTAAGCGATCCGTTCACCGACACATTCCCGATGCCCGCAATATTGGCGGTATCGGCGTTCTGCGTTTTCCAGGTGAGGGTGACGGCCTGTCCCGCCGTGATCTGCGCCGGGGTCGCAATGAAAGACAGGATCTGGGCCCTGTTCGCCGCGCTGGTGGAAATGCGCACCGCGGCTTGCCCCTGGCCGCCCTGGTCATCCTTGACCACCAGGCGGAAGTTATAGGTTTGCCCTGCGGCTGCCGAGAAGGTAGGCCGCGAAGTGGTCGGACCGGACAGAGTCACCTGCGGGCCGGCTGTTTGGGTCCACAGGAAGGTGATCGGATCGCCATCCGGATCGTAGGAAGCCGATCCATCCAGTGTCACGGTTCCTGCCGGTACATTGCTCAAGTTGGGACCGGCATTCGCCACCGGCGGATCGTTGCCCGTGCGGACGCGGCGGGTGACCACTTCGTAGCGAACTCGCGGAACTTCCATGGGGAGCGCATGATCGGCAGCCAGGTATTCCTTGGGCCGAATCATATTGCCGAACTGGACGCCGAACACCGCGCGGCCATCGTTGCCGCGGGAAATCATAGTCTCGTTAACGCCGCCTTCGGCGGTCAAGGCAATCTTGCTGTTCAAGGGGAAAATGATGCGTACTGTCCCGCCGATGTGGTCGCCATACGCGACGCTCTTGAGGTATCCCAGATTGCCCTCGGCGTAGTTCTTGCCCCACAGCCCGACAGTGGCGGCGACGCCTGCCTGATCCACGATCTTCAGGTAGTTTTCGAGGATCACGTTGTTCTGCAATACTCCGTTGGCGTCCACGGCATTGGCGCGATTGATCAGCGCATTATCCAGGAATCCTTTGGTCCCGAAGATGCCGATGCGGCCGCGCGAAAAGATGTAGTCGACCGCCAGCGCGCCTTCGCCCAGCGTTCCTCCGGTCTGATTTCCGGCCAGCGTCACGTGTTTGAAGCTGGCGAACAAGCCGGCCTGGACGTGCCGCCCCAGGCGGTCGACGAGGCCGAAATCGGCCTGGCCTTCGCGCTGGCCTTTGACGTAGTAATACTCGCCCTGCGCTTCGAAGCCGAAGCGCGTCCCGATGGTGTCGAAGAACCGGCCCCGGCCGGTGAAGGTGACGCCGCCGTTGCCGTCCGCGCCGACATTCGCTCCCAACAATTGGAATTTCGGAGTCTTCTCGGCATCCAGTTGTGACTTAACCGCGGTGGCGACTTCGGTGGCCGACGGCGGTGCGGGCGGCTGCGGAGCGGGCTGGTTCAGCCGCGCTTCCAGCGCCTTCTGGTTCTGCTGCATCGCGTCCAGATCCTTACGTAAAGCCGCGTTCTGATCGGCCAGATCCTTCAGCATCTTGGCGATGTCGTCCAGTTTGTCCAGGCGCTTTAATACTTCGCTGCAGCAATCGGCCACGCCGGCCGTCTGCGCCGGAGCCGCGTTGGTGATGGCGCGAATCGCATCGCCTGGGCCCCCGGCTCCGATGGTGCGGCCCTGTTCATCGGTCACCGTGAGTACCACGCGCCGGTTCATGAACCGTATGACGTCTGTCGGGCTATATACCGGATTTGGATTAGGAACCTTGGGCGCAGCCTTGCCGCGCGAGATGGTCTCGATCTGGCCGGTCCGGGCGCCGTACTTCACCAGGAAGTCGCGAACGGTATTAGCGCGATCCAGGCCCAATTTCTGGTTGAAGCTGTCGGAGCCGATGCCGTCGGTGTGGCCTTCCACGCGCACATGGTAGCCGGCGTTGGTCTGCAGCAACTCGGCTAAGCGCAGGAGGCTGGGAAATCCGTCCACCAGGACCGAAGAATTGAAGTCAAAATTGATCTCTTCCCAGTCGTCCTTACTCGCCTGTGTGTCTAATCCTTGAGCCCACAGGCCTGTTCCAACCAGCAGAGCGGCCGAAAGCAATCCGATGCATCTCCGTACCATATGTACTGAGCCTCCTGAAGCAAAGATACTTTTGTAACGCAGATTGCCATGCACGTTTCTGGCCGGGGGAACTGGCCAGGCAATCTTCATTCATTCTAAATCGATGTGGAGCGAACTTGCGCTACCGTCTAAAGACTACATTTCGCTACAGGGGGATTCGTCTGGGGACGTAATCGTTACGTTGATGAAGCTTAAGGAAAGTCTCCCTACTTCTTCATGTGGACGGCGTCTTTTTCGTTCTCCAGGCAGTAGTAATCCAGCAGCTCGCTATCGAGAATCAGGGGCTGCTTCATCGTGATGGTCCACGGCGCGGTGTAGTACTTCGGATCGTCGATGGTGATTTCGATCTGCAGTGTTCCGTAATTCGGGCGCTGGATCCTTTCAGTCACTTTGCCGGTGTTGCTGAGAGGGTTCCCGTTAGCGTCCAGCCACAGATCATCGCGGAACCCGATGGTTTGGACCACCAGGGTGTCTCCGTCCCACTTCGCCGTGGAATAACCGTTCCAGACCGGGTTCGGATCGACCGGAAGGGGCCGTCCGTCGAGGAAGATCTGCCGATACTGCATGTTGCGTTCGGTCAGGATGATCAAGCGCTCCGGGGTTTGAATGAGCCGCTTGTAGTAGTCGTCGGTCCAGATACGGGGAGCTCCTCGCGGCATGCAGTGGACGTTAGGATCCTGGACCTGGTCCCGCGTGCGCGTTTTTACAAAGTCGGCCACGCCTGGTTTATAGGGCGGACCGCCCTTGAGGTTAGAGGCGATGTTGATAAACTCCCGGCCGATTTGACCGTCGTTGCACTTCCCGAGGCAATTCGCCAAGCTCTCCCAGCCCCACATTCCAGTGAAATCCGGATGTCCATCGGCGGTGCGCGGCGCGGGCGCGCTGAGATTGGGCTTGCCATCAGCCGTCTTCGGTACATTGGCGGTCGGATAATCCAGCCATTGTGCGAACAGAGCTGGCGTGAAGGCGGCGAGTATGAATGCGGCTGCGAGACGTGGCATGAAGTTGCGCTCCAGTTTTCAACGGTATCCCTCTTGCATGCAGGTTGTCAATTTGTGGAGAAGGTCGGCTGGAGCGCCTTAGGCTCCCAGTTCACGCCCGGCACGATGACGGAGCATCTTTCGTGATCGACTGAACGCTGATAGCGGTTGCCGTCGTAGTTGCATCGAGCAGCCATGGTATCGCCTTCCGGACCTATAATGGAGTGGGCCTCGCGGTCGGGTAACCGCTCCGATTCATCTTCACGATGGGCAGGAGAGGAAAGTCCGGTCTCCATAGGGCAGCATGCCGGCTAACGGCCGGGGGGACTCGCTCAAAGCGGGTTTTACGGAAAGTGCCACAGAAAATCTACCGCCGGTTTCCGCAAGGGAGCCGGTAAGGGTGAAAAGGTGCGGTAAGAGCGCACCGCGGCTGCGGTAACGCACGCCGGCAGGGCAAACCCCATGTGGAGCAAGACCAAATAGGGGAGGAGGAGCGGCCCGCTCCGTTACGACTTCCGGGTAGGTCGCTAGAGCTGCGGAGTAATCTGCGGCCCAGAGGAATGGTTGCCGCTCGTGGCGCAAGCCGCGGGTACAGAAACCGGCTTATAGTCCGCGAGGCCTGCAGAATAAGAACAAAACGCGTCCCCTCGGGCGTGTACAATTGCGATCAGGTGCGTGCCCGAGTCCTTATCTTCATCGTGGCGTATAACGCCGAACGGACCATCCAATCTGTTCTGCGGCGCATCCCTTCCGAGCTGTCCCAATATGACACCCACGTCCTGATCATCGACGATTCTTCTTCGGACGCGACATTCGAGAGGGCCCACGAAATCGAGGAAGCGCCTTTTCCCACCACCGTGCTGTTCAATCCGGTAAACCAGGGCTACGGCGGGAACCAGAAGATCGGTTTCCATTACGCGATTCGCGAAAAGTTTGATTTTGTCGCGCTGGTGCACGGCGACGGCCAGTACGCCCCGGAATGTCTGCCGGACTTGCTCCAGCCCTTGCTCGCGGGCGAAGCAGATGCGGTGTTTGGATCGCGCATGCTCGATGCAGGCGCCGCCCGCGGTGGCGGGATGCCGCTATACAAGTGGCTGGGCAACAAGATTCTGACGCGCATCCAGAATCGTCTGCTCAAGACTAAGTTCTCGGAATTCCATTCCGGCTACCGGATCTATTCCGTGCAGGCGCTGGCAGGTATCCCGTTCGGCCAGAATACCAACGATTTTCATTTCGACACGGAAATCATTATCCAGTTCGTGCGCGCCGGTCTCCGTATCAAGGAACTCCCGATTCCGACCTACTACGGCGACGAGATCTGCCGTGTGAACGGGATGAAATACGCTCTCGATGTCGTGCGAACCACGGCGCTCTCGCGAGCGCAAGATTTGGGCATTCTGTATGAGCGCAAATTCGATCTGGCGCCACCCGGACAGCAGTATCTGCCCAAGTGGGGATTCGAAAGCCCCCATGAGCTGGCCGTGCAGCGGGTTCCTTCGGGATCGAAGGTCGCGGATATCGGGTGCGCTTCGGGCTACGTGGCTCGCGCTCTGTTCGAGAAGGGGTGCGAAGTCACAGGGATTGACCAGTATCGTCCGCCCACGGATGCACATGTCGCGAATTTCATCCAGGCGGATCTGAACGGCGGCGAGATTCCCGTCGATGCCGGAGCTTTCGATTACGTGCTTTTGCTCGACATCATCGAGCACCTGCGTTCGCCCGAGACATTCGTGGAATCGTTGCGTAACTCGCGGCGGCAAGCCAAGGACGTCAGGGTCATCGTCAGCACCGGCAACGTGGCGTTCGTCATCACTCGCTTCATGCTGTTCTTGGGCTTCTTCCATTACGGCGCGCGCGGAATTCTGGATCTGACCCATACGCGTCTATTCACGTTCGCGACCATCCGAAAACTTTTTGAGCAAGCCAATTATCGGGTCGAGGAAATACGGGGCATCCCCGCGCCGTTCCCGCTGGCTTTGGGCGACACGGCTCTGGCGCGCTTCCTGATAGGCGTGAACCGCTTCCTTATCAAGATCTCGCGATCCTTGTTTTCCTACCAGATCTTCCTGGTCGCCAGGCCGCTGCCGTCTTTGGAGGTGCTGCTCGAGGGTGCGATGGCATCCGGAGATCTGCGTGCTGCGCTGGCTAATGGGGGGTCGGTAGCCACACTTCCAGACACGCCCCGCCCTCGTGGCGATTCGCGGCCGTAATCGTCCCGCCGTGCTGGGTGACGATTCCCTCCGCCACGGTCAAGCCTAATCCCGTGCCTCGCGCGTCGAGACGGGTCGTCACGAACGCGTCGAAAATATCCGGCAGCACATCCGCGGGAATGCCTGGACCATTGTCTTCTACGGCAACCGCAACTCCGCGCTCTCCCGCGCGGTCGACTCGACGCGCGCGCACATCCACCGTCCCGCCGGGAATCTCTACGGCATTTACCGCGTTGCGCAGCACGTTCACAAACACTTGCACCAGGCGGTCGGGATTGCCGACCACGCGCTCCTCTGGATCGACCAAGTTGGTGAAGGTGATTCCCGAGGCGCGCGGATCGATCGCCACCAGCGCCCAGGCGTCGTCGATTAAGCCACGTGCCGCCACAGGTTCGGTATGCTGCTTGCGGGCTTTCGCGAAATCGACTAGCGTCTCGCTGATGGTTTGTAAGCGCTGCGTGACGCGCTGCATGCGGGCCAGTCTTTCTAGAGTGTGCTCGTCTGTGGTTGTCTCGATTAGTTTTTCGATGGAGCCGTGCAATACCGCCAAGGGAGTATTCAACTCATGCGCAACGCTCGCCGAGAGCAAACCCAGGCTGACCAGGCGGTCCTGTTCCTCCAGCCGGCGGAGCGCTCTGGCCAACTCGTCTTCCTGGCGACGAAGTTCCGACACCGTATCGTTTCGCGACTGCATGATCTGGCCAATCTCGTCACCCAGGATTTCCGCGGGCGGAATCAGTTCGCTTTTGCGATCGCCCGCACGGGTCGCCCTGTCGGCTTCGAGCATCCGGCGCAAAGGACGGTAGACGTACAGCGGCATGATGACCGCTTCGAGCAGCACGACTGCCGCAATATAGATGCTCCCGAGCACCACGAATAGTGTGATTTTGGCCCGCGAAATGGTATCCCCAGCGGCCACTTGCTTTTCGAACAGAGGGATGACAGCGAAGTACGCCGCGCACGTCAACACCAAGAAGAATAAGTTGTGAAGTACCATCAGTTTCGGTCGGACCTTGAGGTTCCCGAAACTTCTTGCTAAACTATAACTTCTCTTGTTAGACAAGAATAGTTGCTCCGCTTGCGCAAGGGGTGCGGTCGTGGTAGAAACGATAGAAGCCCAAATTCAGTTTAAGTTTTGCCAGTACGGGGAGCCCTGCGGCATACGCACGCGTGGGCGGGGGTTGAGGACCACTACAGAAGATGGCTGCTATTTTTCCGAAGGCGTCTGACATCATTCTTAAAGTGCTCGGTGCCGTGGTTGGTCTCGGCACGGTGGCTACCATCGGAGCTTATACCTATCTAAGCTATCCGACGGTGATCGATACTGGGTACCAGCCAGAACAGCCCGTTGCATACAGCCACAAGCTCCATGCCGGACAACTGGGCATGAACTGCTTCTATTGCCATTACACCGCCTATCGCGGAGCCTATGCCGCCATCCCCGGAACGGAGATCTGCATGGGCTGCCACCAGAAGGTCAAGGACAAGAGCCCGCGCTTGGAGTTGGTACGGCAATCCTATGAGACGGGTGAGCCCATTCCCTGGAAAAAAATCCATGTGATGCCCGACTACGTCTATTTTAACCACCGCGCCCACATCACGGCCGGTGTGAGTTGCGTGAGCTGCCACGGCCGGATCGATCAGATGGTGGAAGTGCATCAGGAAAAGCCGCTCAATATGGCCATGTGCCTGGAATGCCACCGCGACCCGGCGCCTAACGTCCGGCCGGCCGAGTTGGTGACCCAGCTTGACTGGGTGCCCGATCGGGACCCGCGTGAAATCGGCAACGAGATTATCGCCCAAAAGCACCTGCATCCGCCCACAAATTGTTCGGGGTGTCACCGATGAGTTTAGTCAATATCAAGTTGAACAACACCCCGGCGGCGACCCCGGCCCCTGTGACCGGTCCCGAATACTGGCGCAGTCTCGATCAGCTTGCCGACACGCCGGAATTTCGCACTTGGGTGGAGCGTGAGTTCCCCGACGACGCCGCGGCGGTGCTGGATGGTAATTCTCGCCGCACCATGCTCAAGATCATGGCGGCTTCGTTCGGATTAGCCGGACTCGCCGCATGCAGCCGCCCGGAATACCGCCTGGCGCCGCAAGCTCGCGGCCGCGAGGATTACATTCCTGGGGCACCCTACAACTACACCAGTGCCTTCGCACTGGGCGGCCACGCTGCGGGTATCGTCGTCCAGACGAACGAAGGCCGCCCGAGCAAGATCGAAGGAAATCCGGATCATCCGGCTAGTCTGGGTGCAGCAACCGCCCTGGCCCAGGCGAGTTTGCTCTCGGTCTACGATCCCGACCGGTCGAAAGCCGTGTTGGAAGGCGGCAAAGAATCGAGCTGGGAGAAGTTTGAAGCCGCCGTCAAAGGATTGTCCCTGGGCGATGGCTCGGGACTCCGCTTTCTAAGCGGGACAGTGGTTTCTCCGACCCTGGATAGTCTGCGCGCCGAAGCGTTGAAGAAATGGCCCAAGGCCAAGTGGGTGGAATACGAATCGATTGCGCGCGATAACGAACGCGCCGGTGCGATGCTGGCCTTCGGACAGGCCGTCAACCTTCATCCGCAGTTCGACAAAGCCAAGGTCATTCTTTCCCTGGACTACGATTTCCTGGGTGCGGATTATCCAACGCCTCTCGCGACCAAGCTGTTTTCGAAGAATCGTCACGTCGATACCGAGGCGGATCTTGAAAAGATCAGCCGCCTGTATGTAGTCGAAAGCCAGTTCTCATTGACCGGCGCGAATGCCGAGCATCGCCTGCGGATGCAGGGCGGAGAAGTGCAGAAATTCGCAGCCGATTTGTCAGCAGCTCTGGGAGCGTCGCCGTCAGGCGGAACGACTTCAGGAGATAAGCGAGGCAGATTTCTTGCCGCGCTCACAAAAGATCTGAAAGCTGCCGGCAAAGAAGCTCTTGTAGTCGCCGGACCGCGACAGCCCGCGATCGTTCATGCGCTGGCTCACCAGATGAATCAGACGCTGGGCGCCGCGACCGTTACCTACACCAAGGCTTCTTCCACCGACCGCGTCGACTCGGGTGTCGATGCGTTGAAGACGCTGACCGGGGAAATGACGGGCGGGCAAGTTACGGCCCTGATCATCCTGGGTGGAAATCCTGCCTACACTGCCCCCGCCGATTTGCAATTCGGGGCTGCTTTAGCCAAGATTGCCAACTCGATCTACCTGGGCGCGGAAGACGACGAGACGGCAGCCGCCGCGAAGTGGCACCTGCCGGAGGCGCATTACCTCGAAGTCTGGGGCGATGCGCAGTCGACCGATGGAACTGTGGCGATTCAGCAGCCCATGATCGAGCCGATTTTCGGGGGCAAGAGCGCCATCGAAGTAATGGCCGTGCTGCTCGATTCAAAAGACCGGAAGGGTCTCGATTTGGTCAAGAACTTCTGGGCGGCGACATGGCCGGCCGCGACCAAGGAGAATACTTGG
>JAICXC010000078.1 GCA_025980665.1 Bryobacteraceae bacterium | reverse complement strand
TCTCAAGCTATTTCCAGGGCCTGGCAATCACTCATCTCTTGCGAGGGGCGGATGTGGATGAGTTCAAACTGTACCTGACCAGGAGCGGTTACGCACGACGCTACTTTCTGCGCCGCTCCGCCCAGGAAGGGAACACGGATGACCCGCACCTCGCGCTGGGCCGCACAGAAGCATTCCTAGATGCCGTCGTCGCGGGTCAGATGATTCTGGCGCGGGAGATTGTAAGAATGTCAGGCGACACTTGGCATCCGGCCTGGGAGTACGAGGACGATTTCTATTACTTCCTGTTCTTGCATCGTATCGCGAACGGACTCGATTCAGCGGATGAGCCAAAGCTCGGCGAGATTCTCGCCAGATTCGAAACAGCTCTCGAGGGCGGGAAGTCTTTTCGTCTGAATGTGTGTCGCGCGATCCTTGGACGTGACGGCGAGGCCTTTCGCGACGGGCTATTCGCGCTGATGGAGCAGCGCAAGGATGAATTGCTAAATCTCCGCGAGCTCATGCGGCAGGTAGAGCCGAAATCTTGCGTATGCTGGGCCCAGAGCTTCGTCTCGATAGAGGGACTCGCGCTGATGCGACTGGCGGAGTTGGCGGGTCTGCCCGCGCTCGATCCTGATACGGAGCCGCCTCTCTGTCCGGCTTTGGGCAGAATCGAAGCCGCGGATACGGCGTACGAGGACTTCTTCGAAGGTATAGAGCGGGAACTGGCGAGGGGATGACAAATGGGCCATGCGGAGGTCGAAAACCTCACTCCTTTCGCCGTCGAAGGTTCCTTTGCAGCGGACGAAAATGGGCGTTCTATATTTGTTCCCATTGTGCAAGCGACCTACGCATCGCAAGGCGACGGACGTCTAAGCGTTCTCGACAAGCAGTTGCCCGTCACTTCCGCCGGTAAATTCTGGGGCGAGCCGGGCAAATCCAGCTACAAATATGAGCCCGAGTATGCCTTCATCAAGCCCGCCACCGACGTTGTTCTGATCGGCCACGCGCACGCCGGCCGCGCTACCACGGCTCCGCTCCAGGTTCGCTTTCGCGTGGGCAGTCTTGAAAAAACGGTTCAGGTTACCGGCGACCGGTATTGGGTCAAGTCATTCGGCGCAACGTCGATGACCTCGCCCGAGCCGTTTGAAAGCGTCCCTTTGATCTACGAGCGCGCCTTCGGTGGTTGGGACCATAGTCATCCCGATCCGAATATGCATGCCTTTGAACCCCGCAATCCTGTGGGCACGGGATTCCGGTCGAAGCACGGAAAGTTTGAAGATGGCATCCGGCTGCCCAACATTGAGGATCCGAAGAACCTGATCCGCAACTATGGCGACACACCCCCTCCCGCAGGATTCGGATTTACTTCGCCTAATTGGCAGCCGCGCGCGTCTTTCGTCGGCACCTACGACGAGCAGTGGACCAATGAACGCATGCCGCTGCTCCCCAAAGATTTCGACCGGCGATTCTTCAACGCCGCCTCCGCCGGCCTCATTGCCCCCGGCTATCTCAAGGGTGACGAAGCCGTCCTGGTCGAGAACGCTTCACCTCGCGGAACGATTTCATTTAATCTCCCCGGGGTACCGCCGCCCGAGTGCCGTGTTCAGCTTGTGGGCACGCGCGATGTGCGCGTCGAGACCAAACTCGACACGGTGATCATCAACACAGACGAGGACCTGCTGATCCTTATCTGGCGTGGCAATCTGGCGGTCCGGAACGGTCCCCACGATGTCGTCTCGATTCAAATTCAAGCCGAAGGCGTTTCCGCTCCCACCGCGGCGGCTCGATAAAGATCAACATGGCCACTTCCACGCGATCCTTTCTCATCGAACTTTACGAGGAATATCTCGAGGAAGCCTCTTTCCTCTACGAACAGAGAAAAACCCTCTTCGTGAATCCGGAGATCACCTGGAGGAAGATTGGCGAGTTCGAGGAGCGCCTGGAGGCTCATATCGATGGCCTCGTGGTGGGAGACAAACTGGCTTTGGAAGTTTGCAAGCGCCACGCGGCGGAAGGAGATTTCGGAGAGCTCTTCGCCGCCACTAGCGTTTTCTGCCGCCAGGATCAGCGCGATTTCGTGCTTGCTGCATTCGACCAACTCGATCCGGAAGATGCCCCGAAAGCTGGCGCGATAGCGGACGCGTTGAAGTACGAGCTCCCCGATGCGTGGATTCGGGATTTCCTAACTCTTTTGGAGTCGGGGCAACCGAAACTTGCTCCGATCCTGGCTCGGGCCTTCGGCTATCGCCGGCTCGAAGCCGGACCGCAGTTACTGAAAGCGATGAAACGCTGCACTCCGAGTGCCCTGCCTCAACTTGTGTGGGCGCTCGGACGCAGCGGGTATGAGCAGGCCAAAGCACCATTGTTCGACTACTTGCAAAGCGAAGACGAACCGGTCCGTTCGGCGGCCGCGCTGGCGCTGATGCGGCTCGGTGAGCCGCGGGCCGTTCAGTACTGTCTCGACAAAGCGCAATCCAGCGTCTGGCCGATACTGCCGTTAGGAATGGCCGGCGGGCGCGACACTCTGGCCATGCTCACAGAATTGGCCAAGAGAAGCGATGGTGCGGATTGCCTGATCGCACTCGGGCTGCTGGGGGATCCGGCCAACGTGCCGTTCCTAATTAACCGGCTGGAGCAACCGGAGTCCGCTGCTTCAGCGGCAATGGCCCTTCAGTGCCTTACCGGCGCTGAGCGCCACGAAACGGTCTTCATCCCGGATGAAATGGAGGAGGACGAATTGTTTGAATCCGAGCGCGAAGATCTGAAACAGGGGAAGCAACCGACGCGCGGTGACGGAAGACCGTTCGGCTCCACGGTAACCCGCCTTTCGCAGGAACCGGCTGCGTGGAATCAGTGGTGGCGGGAGAACGGGGATCGCTTTTCGCCGGGTATTCGTTATCGCGGCGGCGGTCCGATCTCGCCAGTTCGGCTGGTCGGGATGCTTCGGGCCGCGGGAACACCACATCGCCTGCGGGAATGTTGTTCGGAAGAGCTTGTAACGCGCTACGGCCAAGACTTTGGATTAGAGGTGGATGCGCCGGTCGTAAGACAACTTGGCCAACTGGCGGAGGCTGAGGCTTGGACGGGATCGAACAGCGGCAGGTTTAGGGAGGGTGCCTGGTATTTCGCCGGATATGCACGAGACTAGCGGTCCGTTCTGCGGTAGGCCGATTTCCCACTTGCTTTTGGTATAGTAAGCCTTACCCATGTCCATAGACTTGGAACCTTCTAAACTCCTCAGCCTGCACGGTCTTACCAAGGAGGTTTCCCAGGCTAGCCTCCGCCACTTGAAGGCTCAAGTCGACGCGTTGGCGCCTCTATTCCGCCCCCGGCGCTTCCTCGGCGACCACATCGAAGCTGCCGGCAAGGAAGCCGTGCCCGGCGCCGATCGCAATCTCGCCGACCTCCGGGAACTGTACGGTCGCGTCGCGGTTAAACCCTTCGATCTGCGGCCGGAAATCCGTGTTCCCATCGAATCCGTCTCCACCCAGCTCCAGTTCGACGAATGGGAATACACGCAAGCCATCGAGTCGGATCGAGGCTGGCAGTCCATCCGTGTGACCTCCCCGCTCACGTGGGTGGTGTCCTACGCAACTTCGTACTCCCTGACGACGCTGCGCAGTGTCGTCGCCGGCAGCGGTCAGCGGGATGTCGATGCTGTCCGCGCCTTTGTGCTGCGCGCGTGTTTGATCAGTGAGCTGTTCTCGAAAATTCCTGCCATGGCCGATCTGCTCGCCGCCCTGCGTTACAAGGTTGAAGTTCGTAAATCGCCCCAACTTGGAGACTTACCGCTGGTTACGATCTCCGCCCCCTTCAAGACGTTCCGCCCTGCCGATAAGCTGGTGATGATGGCTGCCGGGTTGGCCGGAGGCGCGTCCTTCGCCGAGGTCCTGGATGTCGAGAGCGTCCGGGCATTGAGCGATCCCTTACGCGATGAAGCACTCGCGATCCTCAAGCGGCATCAAGTGGAGAACTAAGTCTCGATGAAGCGCCAGTCTAGAGTGGTATGGACCAAGGGGATGTTTCTGTCTCCCCAGCACTTCCAGGCCCAGGATCTCTATTTTGAGGATCTGGTCCACTCCCGATTCGGAGCTTCGCATTTCGCCAATTACGGGGTAACGGATCTTCAAATCGATGCGGATTCCGTAGCCAACGGCCTGTTCAAGCTGACCGGCGCGCGCGGTGTTCTGCCGGACGGGGAAACCTTCGACATGCCCGGTTCGGACGAACTCCCGCCTAGCCGCCAATTCGCCCAAAATTGGCCTACCAGCGAGGAAACTCTGGATGTCTATCTCTCTTTGCCTGAACGCCGTCTGAATGCACGCAATGTTGCCCTTGCCGGCCAGCAAGACGGCTCCGGTCCTGTGGATGCACGGTATACATCAGAAACCAAGCTGCTCCCGGACGACAATCAAGGTTCCGACGAAAGGCCTGTTCAGTTAGGCAAGAAAACCTTCCGCCTGTTGTTTGGCACGGAATTTCGCGACGGATATTCGTCCCTCAGAATCGCGCAGCTGGAGCGGAGCGGAACCGGAACCCCTGTGCTGCGGCCCTCATTTGTCGCGCCGTGCCTGGACCTGGCTTCGAGTGAATACTTGATGGGCCTGCTTCGAAGGCAGGTTGAGATTCTCCTGACCAACAGCGCGCAGCTATCCGGATCGCGCCGTGAAACTGGGAAATCCACGGCCAGTTTTTCAGCCTCGGAAATCGATAAGTTCTGGATGCTGCACACGTTTAACAGCCATCTTCCGGAACTCAAGCACATCTTCAAGACGCGGCGTGGCCATCCGGAGGCGGCTTATGTCGCGATGTTGCGGTTGGCCGGCGCCCTATCCACATTTGCCGTGGAAGGCGGTCCCGGAACGCTTCCGGATTATGACCATGACGATCTGGGTCCCTGTTTCCAAAAGCTAGATGTGCGGATTCGCAACCTGATGGGGATCTTGATCCCGGAGAATTATTTCGTGATCCCGCTGGTCTTCACCGACCGCTATATCTGGGTCGGCGCCATTGAGGACGATAGTCTGTTCAAGAAAGGGCAGTTTTACCTTTCCGTCAGCGCCAAAATGGGCGCGGGCGACCTCATCACGAAGGGCGCCCAGTATTTGCGGATTGCCGCTCCGGATGACCTCGATCGTCTGGTTCGCACGGCCGTATCCGGAGTCGGCCTGCGGCACACGCAGGTTGTTCCCCAGGCAGTGCAGAGGAAGCTCGAGAATCAGTACTTTCAAATCAATCAGACTGGTCCGCTGTGGGAACGGATTATGCTGACGCGACGTATCGGGGTCCACGCTCCGAGTGAGATCGTGGAGCCGAAGATGGAAGTCGTGGTCGTTTGGGAGTAGTTCGACCATGGCGTCTCACCGCTATCCCGGGCCCCTGTGCCGATACCATTTGTTTAGTGAAATTGACAGTGGCACGCTTTGTCGTCAGGCTTCCCCGGTTCCTGGACCCGTAGGCAGATTCTCCGTTTGGCCGGACCTCTATGACGCGGGTTTTCTGCCCGTCGCACAAGACGCGATCACCGCGGCGGATAAAGCCGAGTTTGCTCTCATTGAGAAAATGCCGGTCTACAATCACAAGCGCGAGCCGTACGATACGGTCAACAGCTACCTTGAAGATCGCACCCGATACTTCGGCTCACCGGCTGTCTATACTGCTTTCGCGGCCGAATCCGACACGGAGCTCGAGACCAAATGGCAACGCAAGAAGCATACAACCACGCTCCGTTCCCTTTTGGAATTCGCACATAAGCCGGAACAGCAAAAGATTTTCTATCGTTGGGTGCGTAAAGCGTATCAGCTGAAGTACGGAGACGATATTAATATTCCAGAACTGATCCGCAAGGGTATGTCCGAGAAACTCGCCCAGAAGATCGCCGACGTGCGAGGCAGTATTCGGGTGAAGAAAATCCACGACGAAGATTTTAGGGCCGGCGGCTTCAATCCTCGCCCTATCAAGTACGAAGACCACTACCTCTTGGGAACGCTTAGCGAACACGCGACCGGAATGGCCGTCGACATCGATGACAAGAAGAACCCGCAGCTCACGAACAAAGAGTGGAAGTTCATCGAGGAGCTGGCGGGGAAAAGCGTTAACCGCTTTGGCCGCTGGAAAACAGAAACCGACGCGGAAGGTCTGTGGACAGACATCAAGGCCCTCAGTGACCTGTTCGTAAAAAAGATAGCCACGGAAGTTCCGCGCATCGAGAAGGAGCGCGCTGAGAAAGCCAAGAAGGAACGGGACGAGAAATTGCTGGCCGAGGCAGCAAAAGCCAGCCAACCGAAGCCCGAGGCAGGGAAAGCAAAGGTGGCCGCGCCAAAGGTTGCTATAAAGCACTCCGCGAAACCTGAAAAACCGCAGCCGCCCCTGCAGGAGATTCTCGGAATACATTACGGGTCGCTTGCTAAGTGGGTTACTACTGGATTTTTCCACCTGCCTCTTGAGCTGGTTCTCGAACTTCATTTTCACGGTTTCACTTGGGGAGCAACCTTTAGCACCAATGTCGACCTGCATCACTTTGAACTCGATGATTAATGCGGGCTAGTCCTGCCCTTGAGTTTTCGGGCTCGACGAGAAGAATTCGAGTATGGAGCGGCAGAATAACCTTCCATCGTTTAGCCGGCCAGCTGTCAGGTCCCTTCCGGGCCTGGTTCTGGTGCTTTTTTTCGGCTGTTCCACCCCTCCGCGCACAACGCTTCCGGCCGCCGACAGTTCTACCGCTTCGCGGGTCGAGGCGATCCAGACGGAAGCCAAGCGAATCCAATCGGCCATCGGCGCCACCGGATCTACGGAGTTCCGGCAAGTTGCAAAAGATCTGCCGCACTGGCAATTCTCTGGATCTTTCGAGAACTCTAAGCCCGTGTATCTCAGCGCGCTATTCTCGCAGGGTGGACTCGTTCGGGCAGAGACATACTACTTGCTCAACGGCAACCGGCTTCTGGTAAAAGTCGAGACGTGGTGGGATGTTGACAATCCGCGTGACGCGCCGGAACCAAAGACCGCGCAAGAGTTCTATCTCGAGAACGATCGGACGATTCGCCATGTAGTTCAGATCGCGTCGTCGCCCCCTGTCTCGCACACGGACGACACCGCGCGTCCGGCAGCGGGATTGGAAGAGCGATCACGTCTGATCGCCCAGATCCTCATGGGGGAGGCTCAGGAATCCACAGCCTCCAGCTCTCTAGAGCCATTCCCCGAAGCTGAAGCGTCCAAACAATGACTGCGATGACGCTCAGACCGCGAACAAGGCGTCTGCCGCGTCGGCCGTAAACTCCTCGGTTTTTAGCCACGCACACCATCCGAGCCTGGGGCCCGCCGGGCTGTCATCTCCCAGGCGGCTAAAGGGCACTTCATCCCTTTTCAGGATCAGTTGCAGATCGAACTGCATGATCGGGCCTATATAGAAACGCACCAGATCCTGAAACTCTTTTACCGCTTGCCCGTCTGGAAGGAATGCCAGAAACTTGACCAGGCTCAGAGGTCCGAGGTGCACGCGAAAGCGCGCCTGGGGATCCCACACGGCATCGCCCGCGATCGCCCCGAGCCCCAGTTGATTATTCATGCTCTCCGTGCGCAAATCGCACTGGTCTTCTTCCTGTAGCGAATACCAGGCTCCGACGAATTGCTCGATGTGGACTTGTACGCCGAAGTAGTCTCGCAGGATCGCCTCCAGCGCGACCGCGCAGCGCGGCATCTGGCCCAGCAAGCCCGCATATCTTACCAGGGCCCGGTCAGGTACAGCCATTCTTCCCTGAAGCCGCCCCGTACCCATTCCGATCCAATCGAAAAGATACTGGGTGAACGCGTCGATCTCCTGCTTAACGGCTGCGGCCTGGAATCGCACGGGAAACTGATGCTTCTCCCAAGCCCGATAGAACAACGACACGATTCGATGATTAAAAAGATCGAAGAACTCGGCCATCGCAAGGTCCTTCGACTCCGCGCGCGCCAGGATGTGCTCGGTATAGTGGTGCGGAAGCACTCCCTGGAAACCGGTCAGTCCCATGAATGCGACGGTCATCCGGGGAGGATCCGTTTCCGCCGACAGGGAATGGATGGAACTTGGGGGGAACGCCAGACTCTGCCGGACCTTGAACCGCACAGGCTCCTCGGCTGGCTTGGCGATGCGCCCGACGCCAGGGCGGTCATCCAGCATCAGATGCAACAGCCTGACGGCTTGAAAGAAATCGTAATCGAAAGGGTTTTCGAAGAGTTGTTCTTCGAGAGGCAGCGAGGGATCGCTCATAGGGTCTTCTGGGCTCCGACCCTCGGTGGCCAGCGCTTCATAATGCCTCTTCGTTGCCGCGTGCGCGCCGTTAGACGGCTGTAGGAATTCACGGAGCTATAGAGTCCCAGGAAACTTTCCAGGACGGACGCGAACAAATACACACCCGATCCGGCAAACTGCTCTTCGTCAAATTCAATGTCAACGTCTAATCCGCGGCAGAAAGCGACGCCCGAGTCGAACAACACGCGGCTCACCGAACTCTCGCTCTTCAGACTGGCGATCCCCGCGATGCGCTTTCGAACGTCTTCATCCTCATTGAACGTATAAAGACGCAAAATCTCCTGTAGGGCTTCGCGGCCGCCAGCCTGCATGATCGAGAGATGATTGAGTGAAAGATGCGAGATGAGTCGCCACTGGAGACTTCCACGCAATGGCGGACGAACGGTCCTGGTAGGCGGAACAATACAGCGAGCTTGAACCAGAGGTAATCCTTCTCCCTCCAGCTCGCCCCATTCCTTGCGCCACATCAGCCGGGACACGAAATCACGATTGGTACAGGTAACGCGCGGCGTTAGCAGCTCGGCGGGCGGATTCGCCGGCTTGAAATCCAAGTCGACCAGAGAGAGGTAAACTTCGGTGCCCTCGTCGTCCTTGCGCAAGGAGGGCCGACGGTGCTCGTGCCAGAAGCAGCGCGAATGCTGGTCATGATAGGAATGCCGAAACGAATAGAACGGTTCGTAGATCTGGGGCTCTTCTTCGTAAGACGCGGTGGAAACAACGCGGTCTACGGAATACACTTCCATCGACGACTGGCGATGCCGATCCGGAATCACGCGATACTCCGTTACCGCGTGCGACACGCGAAGGGTTTCCGCCGACCGTTCGAAGAGATTGACGATCGGCGTACAACCTAGCTGGAGCGTGTCCACATTTACCGCTTGGGCGATGGAGGGAATCTGATCACGAAGCTCAGAATCCCGGAAGAAAATCAGTACTTCGAAGGAGGTGCCCAGAGTGTCGAGCGGCGCGGAATCCAATCCCGCTAAATCGAAAAAGAAGAACTTTTGGGGAAAATGAAAATATTCTTGCAGCAGTCTATAGCCGAGGAAGCTTCGATTAGAATAGGCCAGCAGTCCTTCGTTATTCTCGAAACCCACCGGTCGAATGCACTCCGAGCTCAGCACGATTGGACCCGCGCTTCGGCTCGCGCCGCGCGGACGCAGCTGGATGCGCATGGCGTGAGTGAACAGCATCTCATACAGCAAATGAATCGGAGTGCCTTCCCCGTTGAGGAAAAATCGGAGGTAAGGAACTTTGAGCGCGGCGGCGGGCAGATTCCCGAACATTTCGAGCTGAATACGCAGCACCGAGGAGGCTTCCTGCGGGGCGCCGCTCGCCTGAGCCGCGGCTACGGAAACCAACGAGGCTCCTGTCACCTTGATGGGCCAAACGGTAACCGGATAGGCGCTTCTGAAGGAACATTCGAGTCCTCCCGATGCTCGCGATGTCAGCGTTGCTCCGGCTGGGATTGTGGAAGGCTCTGTCACCGCCGTCTGTTGCGGGTCGAATCGGAACTGCGCGATCGCCATCGGCGGCAACGGCCGCAGATAGTGCGGATAGAGCATGTGGAGCAACGATTCAACGACCTCGGGAAACTCGTCGTCGATCTTGCGCCGAACGCGAGCGGCCAACAGAGCGAAGGCTTCTATGAGCCGTTCAATGTGCGGATCGGTGCTCTCCCTGGTCTCGTCGAGTTGGAGCCGGCCCGCTACCTTGGGATATTTCTCCGCGAATTCCCCGGCCATTTGCCGGAAGAAGGTGAGCTCCTGCTCATAGTATTGATAAAGTTCGTCGCTCATCGACCCGGCTTCACCCGGAACCGGCGCGACTCAGCAGGCAAATCGGCGTCGTATACCACGGGCTCCAGGCCCAGTTCCACGCGCAGCATCCCAGAGATTCGGAACAGATACGTAAGACTGCCGGCTTCCACTTCGGTCACTTGCACGCGGCTCAAGCGCGGTTCGAACCGCCGCACGGTTCGCTCTACAGCCCGGCGAATCGCCTCGCGATCCATGGGGGAGGTAGTAAAGTCCTGCACGCCGTATGCCGCCAGAGACTCCCGTGTGTACTCAAACTCTTCCGGGATATCCGCCTCGCTGCGGCGAGTATTGAGCAGGTTCGTCAAGTCTCGCGCGACACTAGCCTTGTAGGCCTCGCGTTGATCCCGCTCGGGCGGAAGGATCTCGCGTGAATTCCTCGGCTCATAGTCAGTAAGACGATCGAACAGTGAGGCGATGACCATCGACTTCGCGGGCGGCCCTGCCATTTTAATCCTCGCAGTCGACGTACGCCTGCCAGGGGTCTAGCCGGCAGAGCTGATTGTAGAGAACAACTGCCTGATCCTGTTCAGTGTTGGATTCACTCTTTTTATAGAGACGGTATAACCTGGACCAGACCGCGCCAACCAGGGCCGAGCTCTCCCACTGATCCAGACCGTAGTCCTTGATCTGCTCATTCAGCTCTTCCAGAATGGTTCTCGCCAGGCGCTCCCGTCCGGCGCTACGGCAAACATCCACCAGCATCAGCTTGCGCAGAAATCGACCCCGGCCCGATGTTTCCAGAGCCGCCAAGGCCGCCATTTGCTGCAATCCCCGGTCTACATTTCCCGCGCGAACCAATCCCTCCGCTTGCTGCCACGATCCGGATTCGGCCGGCATCCCAGCGGTCCAGAACCCCGCCATGGTCCCTGCGGGCCCCGGTGTCCCCGCATCCGCTCCAGATTCAGTCGCTGCAACAGCGTCGGGTTCTTCCTCCACTTTCTTCTTCAGAGTGGACTGCAGCAGCAGCTGCATGTCGCTGAAAGTTTCCCGCGCCTCTTTGAAGCTTGGTGTCGCCTGGCCACATTTCTCGTCGATTACTTTCTCAAGGGCGAGGAATTGCTCGCGGGCCTCATCGAAGGCTTGGGAAATAGCCTCGAAATGCTTTCTTCGAGTAGCCTTCATCGCGGCTTCGAAGACATCGAGCGTAATCCAGCCTTGGTTTCTGAGGCTGGTGACCGTTTCCCTCTTGTCGGCCGGCATTTTCTGAATGCTATCTTCAGACCCGATCCGTTGAGCCTGCAGGAAGCGGGAGAAGCTGTAGTTTTCACCGCCACCCGAGCGCGAAGTGATCGGTATCAGCCGAACGGCATCCGCCATTCGATCGTTAAACCAGGCCAGCGACCCGGACCGGTAATCCAGATCGCCATCTTCGATCAGAGGCAGTAATCCTTGATCCCAGAAACGGGTCACAATCTCCCGCGTTAGCCGAAGGCAATCGCGCAAGGCCGGGAATCCGTCCAGGAACATGCCGGCTTCGGTCAGAAAGCAGCAAAGACGGATGTCTTTGCTGCTTTGCAATGCCTCCAGCGAAAGCTCCGCGACCATGTCCCACTGGGGCTGCTTCCCAGTGACATCATCAATCCGCCGGGCCTCGAGGATCTCGCTGAATACTGGCTCGAACCGGAGATCTCGACCCCCGGGCTGCTCGGGGCCGACGGGTTGTAGCAACGCCTCGCTGAGGTAAACGCGGTTCGGCATCTGCAGACGAAGGCTTACGCTTTACCGGCCGTCACGTCGTACTTGCCGGTCACGTTTCCACCGCCGGAGCCATCCTTGCGCTTTTGTTGAGTGTAAGTCCAATCGATCTTTCCATAATTGAGGGAAATCGATTCCGTTGGGAAGTCGTTTGGTCCAGCCGCACCGGCAGAGTGCACAGAGGCGATCACTACTTCTTCGAGGTTGACTACCATGTAAGGCACTTGGCTGCCGCCCGCTCGGCACATTTCAATCTTGCACTTAGAGATGTGCTTTCCAGTCGAACATGCCTCAAAAAGCTTGGGCGTCGCCTTGTCAACATATTTGGTGATGACGTAGTCGCCATGTTCCGAACGGGCCGTCGTTCCACCACCAGCCGAACCCCGGGTGGCCGAAGTGGGCTGCGTTACTCCGTGGCTGAATGACAAGATCTCGATCCAGTCCTTGTGCTTATCATCAAGTGACTCGCCTGGAATGCCATCAATTTGCAAATAACTGTCCGCCATTTTTGGATCCTCCTAGAAGTGAGAGTCGTGATTCCGTGCGGTCTAAAGCCCTTGGCAAGCACGCATTCCAATAGGGCCACAAATCCGCAGTGCGCGGCAATCCGCACGTACCGACGCACCGGGTAAAGTGAAGTTTATCCCTTCGCCGCGGGCAGACGTGCCACCAGACGCAAGGAAATGGTGATTTCGTCCAGTTGGAAATGCGGCCGTAACCGTGCAATGGCCTTATAGACGCCCGGCTTGGACGGATCTTCTATCACCTCGATTTGCGCTTCCCGCAGAGGGAATTTGGCCTTGGCGTCTTGAGACGCGAAGTCGTCCAGCAGGACATAGTTTTGAATCCACTGGTTCAGAAACTTCTGACACTGCTCACGGCTCATGAAGCTGCCAACCTTATCCCGCATGATGGCCTTCAAAAAGTGAGCGAATCGCGCGATGGCGAAAGTATATTGCAACTGTGAGGACAACCGCGCGTTGGCGTTGGCATCGGCATCCAAGTACTTAGTTGGCTGATTAACCGACTGAGTCGCCATGAACACGGCATTGGTGCTTCCCTTGTAATAGCTGAGCGGGATGAAGCCCAGCTTCGAAAGCTCATTTTCACGGCGGTCCGTGATCGCGATTTCAGTCGGACACTTTACCGTATAGTCGCCGTCGTCAGTCTGGAAGGTGTGGGCCGGCAAACCTTCCACCAGGCCTCCCCCCTCTACGCCGCGGATGGCCGCGCACCACTCGTGTTTGGAGAACGCGTCTGTGATTCGGGTAGCCAGCGCGTAGGCGGCGTTGCCCCACAGATACTTTTTGTGATCGCGCCCGTCCACCTGCTCTTCGTAGCCGAATTCTTCTACCGGCGATGTTTCCTTGCCGTAAGGCAGGCGCATCAAGACGTGCGGAAGGCACAGCCCGACATACTTCGCATCGTCGCTCTTGCGGAAATCTCTCCAGGCGACGTAAGCGTCGTTGTCGAAGATCTTCTCCACGTCCCGCGGGCCCGCCAGTTCGGTGAAACTTTCCCAGTTAAATAAAGCCGGGCTGGCTGCCGAAAGGAACGGAGCATGGGCCACCGAAGCCACGTTGGACATGTTCGTCAGAAGCTGAATATCTTCCGGATGCCGCGTGATTTCGTAATCCCCAACCAGGCAGCCGAATGGCTCGCCGCCTAGCGTGCCGTATCCTTCTTCGTAAATCTTTTTGAAGATGGTGGCCGCTTCCCAGTCGTTTTGCTTGGTGAAATCTTTCAGAATGTCCTTCTTGCTGACATTCAGCACCTTGATCTTCAACATCGTCGAGGTGTCGGTATTGGAAACCAGGTACTGCAAGCCTCGCCAGGCGCCTTCGAGTTTCTGGAACTCCGGCGAATGCATCACCTCGTTCAACTGCGCCGAGATCAATTCGTCGATTTCCTTGACGCGCTCACCCAACATCCTGTCGGTGTCGGCGTTAACTTTGATCTGCCCCTCCAAGACCTGATCGGCGAGATCTTTCAGGTATCCCTTGTTCTTGGACTGCTCCTCGCGAGTCTGCCCCAGTCGCCCTTGTTGAATCACCGCGTCCAGCAAACTCTCCTCAGGAGCAGTTTGCAGGATGGAAGTAGCTTTTGTTGTGGATCGATCGGTCGCCATGGCCTAGTCCTCCTTCGGGGTTTCAGCGGCGGATTGGTTGCCCGCCTCAGCCCCGATGCGCTGCAGCGCCTCTTGGTTGGTCAAGACTTCCTGGAGAATGGACTCCAATTTGTCGTTTCCGATTAAACTAGACTGCAAATTATGCAAAGCGTTGCGCAGTTCTAGCAATTTTCTCAGCGCGGGAACTTGTTTGGCCACCGCCGCCGGCTCGAAATCCGCCATCGAGTTAAATCGAAGCTCTATACCTAACCGGTTGTCGTCCTCGCTAAGCTTGTTGTCTACCTTGAATGCAAGCCGGGGCGCGATCCGTCCTAGAACCGGGTCAAACGTATCCTTGTCTATCGCGATGAAGTTGCGGTCCTTAAGCGCCGGAAGGGGCTGCTCCGGTTGTCCGGATAAATCCGCCATTACTCCCACGACAAAAGGGATGTCCCGCTTCTCAATTGCGTCGCCAGTTTCGACGTCGTACGTGATGTGTACGCGCGGCGGACGCACCCGGGTGAGCTTCTTTTGTAGGCTGTCCTTGGCCATACGCTTCTTTCCTCCTTAAAACTCCATACCCATCCGAGGGGATGAGCATTGTACCGTGTCGGCGAATCCCACACTATATCACGAACCGGATCGCTCAAAAAGAGGTCCAGCCGATGGCCCGCCAGCACTTGCGGCGTGGAACTCTACCGTTGCGGGGTTTCGCCGCGCCGTGGCATAATACTCCCAGTCTCAAATCGTCCATCGCTCGATTTTTCAGGAGGAAATCATGCGGAGAAACGCTTTTCTTGCGATTGCAGTCTGTTTAGCCGTCAGCGCGAGCGCATTCGCACAAGCACCGGCTAATGTGTCCCAAGTAGTGATGTCGTCGATCATGACGACTAGGCCGATCACGGCAACAAATGGGGTCACCCCGTCGGTTTCGGGAACGCTTCCCTCTTCGCTGTTGACTGTTTACACCTATACCGGGCAAGCGGGCACGGTGGCCGCGAATAATGCCGCCGGGTTACTCACGAACCCCAGCAACTATAGCGCTGGAAACGTCGCGGCCTTGAATTCAGCGCTTAGTTCCAATATCGCGCTCTCACTCTCTTTGATTCCTTTAGAGTCGCCGACTTCCGGAGTGATCCTCAAGAGCGATCCTCTCACCGGCGCCTCGCTGCCAGTAAGCAGCACCCTGGGGCCGATCTTCACCCAACGCGCCGAGACAATCGGGAAAGGCAAGTTCTATCTTGGTTTTACGCATCAGGACTACCACTTCACGTCGTTAGACGGACACAGCTTGAACGGGCTTCCGGTGCTCTACTCCGGCGGGAATCAGTCGCAGCTCCTGAATCCGGATGGCACCCACATCGGGACGTCCCCTGCGACCGTAAATTTTGGCATGGATATTCGCATTTCCCAAGATGTCGCATTTATCACGTATGGAGTCACCAATCGGCTGGACGTTTCCTTAGGTCTTCCGATGGTCCATGCGGCCGTCAGCGCCAGCGCCTATAACGGGTTAATCTACAGCGGCACTGGTTTTGGCGCGACGGGCGGCAAGTGCTGGTGTGCAGCTACCTTCTCTCCTGGTGCGTTCGCTTTGACCGCGCCGGCAATCGGCCAATCCAGTTTGGGTAAGACCGGGTACGGAGACACCATCGTGCGGGTGAAGAACATTATCCTCGAGCGACCCAATGCGGTTCTCGCAGCCGGAGTCGACCTTCGCTTCGGCACCGGCGACGAGTCGAATTTTCTGGGTACCGGTACGACTTCCGTGAAGCCGTTTCTGGCGCTCTCGCTGTACAGCAAACCACTGGCACGGGGCATCATCTTCGCACCGCATGCTCAGGTTGGGTGGCAATATAGCGGCAAAAGCACTTTGGGCGGGACCCTACAAGGTGAGACGCAGTCCGTCACCGTCTCGAGTTCAAACATCCCGATCGTTACTGGTCCCCTGTCGGTGGTGGGTAAGGACTACTTGCCCGACGTGCTCTCTTGGTCCGTCGGCACCGAAGTCGCTCTGGGCCGGCGTAACACCATCGTGGCTGACATACTGGGTAACCAGATCGGATATGTACATGGAGTACCCACCGTCCAGATGACTTCCGTGAGTGGTCTTTCACCAATCGATCCAGTGAATGCTCAAGTTAGCGCGACCGGTTTTGCGGCCGGCGGCAAGACTTCGCTGGGACAATACAGCGGCGCGTTTGGATACAAGACACGTCTGGTCGGCAACCTGGTGGCTACGTTTCAGATGCTGGTGCGATTCGACGACAACGGCTTAACGGCGCGAGCGGTACCCTTGTACGGCTTGGGATATAGCTTCTAAATCAATCCTCCGGCCTTCCCGGACTTACTTGATGCGCATGAGGTCGACGATCGTCCAGCGATTGCCGGTGTTCTTGAGAGTGACCTTCATGACACTGTGGGTCGCCGTAACGGCGCCACGAACTGTTGTCCGCGTGGTCAGGTCACAAGTGAGGGACGCGGTATCGCCACTGATCACGGGACTCCCGTTTGCGACCAGAGTCATCGCGAAACCGGCCGTGGACGTACTCATCGAATCCAGATAGTCCTTTGATATTTCGGGCCAGATTGCCTTTAAGTCGCGGGCACGCTTCTTCTCGAAAGCTGTGTTGAATTGATCCAGGGTTGAGAGAATCGCTTTCGCCTGCGCTGGCTGCTGGGCGCTTTGCTTAGCCTGATCCGCCGCGAGCCGCTTGGCATCTTCCCGTTGCTTCTCCAATTGGTCTATGAGCGCTTGGGCATCGGCCTTGTGGATGTCCGGATTCTGCCCCATGAAGGCACGCAAGGCCTGAATATCTTTCTTGTCGACTCCGTTCCATGCGAGCTCGCCCAGCCGCGACTGCGCGTCCCGCACGTGCGCACCCCGTGGGAAGCGGATCAGGTAGGCACGAAGAGACTGCGGATCGTTTGGATTCGTCTGCATCCAGGTCAGAGGCTCCAGCCGGGCTTGGGCTTCAGCCGCGTGCGGCCCTGTGGGGAATTTATCGATGTACGACTGGACCCGCGTGGGGTCGGATGTCGTTCTTGCCAGCTCCCACTCTTGTTCCGCCGGCTCGATTTTCGGAGGAGGTGGCGGCTGCACGACCACCGGACCAGTTACGGTTGTCACACCGGTGGAGACCGATCCGCCTTTCGTCTCGATCTTCTTGTCTTGGGAAATCGGGTTTGCGGGAATCAGAGTGAATGCCCTGGTCTGCGTCTGGTTCTCCTCAATACGAACGCTTTGTTGTGGAGGCGTTTGATACCCGGTTTTCTCAACTTTAACCGCATGAGTCGCAGGTTCAAGAATGGAAGTGAGTCTTCCCTGAGAATCGGTTCGCCCCACTGGATTGTTATCTATGAAAACCACGGCGTCCGGCGGTTTCGTCTGAACGACCAGGGTGCCGGTGGCCCGGCCCGGAGGCGGAGGCGCAACCACCACGGGCGCCAAAGCTATGTCGAACGAATAAAGACGCTGTTCCGCTCCCACCGTCAGCGTCCGCTCAGCCGGCTGGTAGCCCTCCAACTGCGTGCGTACGGAATAACTTCCTGGCGGAAGATCGAAATTGCAATTGGGAGTCTGGCAGGAACGGTCGCCTATACGCACGGCGGCTCCCGCGGGATCCGTGCGGATCTCGACTTGCATCAGAGGCGTAACAATAGGAGTGGGCCGGTGAACGTAAATCCACACCGCGATTCCTATAGCCGCGAGGGTGCCGAGTCCCGCCACCAGGGGGATGGGTTTCGCCCAAACAGGCTTGGGCGAGCGTTGAATTCCGACTTCGATTTCCGAAAGCAGTTTGTTAAATTGCGGATCCGCTCCGAAGCGGGCTACCGCTTCTGCGTGACCCGTGCGAGCCTTGCGGAACTTGCCGCGCGCCATCAAATCTTCGATCGAGGTTATAGCCGCTTGGCGCTCGGCTGTTGTGATCGCCTGCTGGCATTCCTTGACAGCGGTTTGGATTTCGGGCCGGTTTCGCAGCGGTTCGGGCAGCGCTTGCAACTCCTGCAATGCCCGCTTCGGATCCTGCGCGCGCAAGTTTGCAGCGGTTTGGACGGCCGCAGCTACGCGCCGGTCGAGAGCCTGCCGCTGATCCGACTGCACGCGCTTGCGTAACTGGATCAGTTCACGATCTTCCGGCGCCGCAGCCAGGCCGGCAAGCGCCGCGTCGAACTCATCCTGCTCACACAGCCGCTCGACCTCCTGGATCAGGTCGCGCCGCTGCTTGCGTCTGACCGCGTCCAGAGCTTCCCGGTGCGCGGCCAAGACCTCTTCGCGATCCGGATAGTCGCGCTTGAGAACCTCGAGCAATCGAAGCGCCTCGTCCGGCGCCGCAGCCAGCAGATCCTTTGCGCGTCCCAGGCCTTCACGAATATTGCTCTCTTTCCGTTCGGCGGCCCAGTCAGCCTGGAGCGCTTCGAGATCGGCGCGAAGTTTGAGCAGCTCTCCATTAGCGGGCTCCGTGACGAGGAGCGACGTCAGTGCGCGGGTGGCATCCTCGTACTGATCTTTTGCGATCAAGGCGTGGATCTTGTCGATCGCTTCCTGGCGGAGGCGCTCACGCTCACGCTGCTCAGCCTCGCGTAACCGCTGCTGCTTGACCGCCTGCGAAGCGGCTTGCTGGATACTCTGGATTTCAGGATGACTTCGAAGATCGTCTGGCGCCGCTCCTAACAGCGCAACTACGCCCGCCGGATCGCTGGCCAGGATGGCTTTGGCGCGCGTCAGCAATTCCGTCGCGGCCGCCGCCCGCTCGGCTTGTTGTTGTATTTGGGCCCGAGCAGCAGCCAGAAGTTGCGCTACTTCCGGACGAGCCTTCAAGTAAGCGGGCGAAGCTTCGAGCAGCGCGGCCGCGTCGCCGGCACGCTCCCGAGCCGTCAGATCTTTGGCCTTTTGAATCAATTGCTGGAGCTCAGCGGCACGCCGCCCGGCTTCCTGCTCCTTCTCGCGAAGGGCGCGCAGGGCAGCTTGTTCGATGCTCTGTATTTCAGGCTGTTGGCGAAGATCCTGGGGAGCGGATCCCAACAGAGCGGTGACTCCGTCAGGATCGCTGGCCAACATTGTGGTCGCTCGCGTCAATAAGTCTTGAGTAGCCTTCGCCCGCTCAGCTTGCTTTCGTAGCTGGATTTGAACGGTGTCGACAAGCTGTACGATTTCGGGCCGGTCAAGCACATGCGGCGGAGCAGAACGGAGCAGGGAAGCGGCGTCATCGTAATGGCCGCTGGATATTAAGGCCTTGGCCTGCTGGACGAATCCCCGAAGTTCGGCAGCTAGCCGGG
Source organism: Bryobacteraceae bacterium (assembly GCA_025980665.1). GTDB lineage: Bacteria > Acidobacteriota > Terriglobia > Bryobacterales > Bryobacteraceae > Palsa-187. Next base: position 5,875 of record JAICXC010000078.1, on the reverse strand, counting down.
CAGCCTCCTGCTCATTCAGGATTGCTTTTCTCAGGTCCTCGATCGCTCCACTGGCGCCGTACTTAGCCAGGAAACCATCTAGTGGCTGAAGCGCATCTGAAAAGTTTCCCTGCGAGCGCAGGACGGTCGCGGCGGAAATCGCCGATTCCATAGCTGCCGTGCGCGCCTTTTGTTCCTCCAGGGCGCGCAATGCCGCGTGCTCAAGACTCTGGATTTCGGGCTGTTGACGAATATCGGGCGGCGCGGCGGCAAAAAGCGCGGTAGCGCCAGCGGGGTCCCGGGACAACATCGCCGTGCCCTGCGCCAGCAGATCCTTGGCCGCCTTGTCCCTTTGAGCTTGACGTAGTTCGTTGCGGGCGGCTTCAACCTTCGCGTCTGGCCCATACTTGGTTTGAAAGGCATCCAGAGCGCGCAACGCTTCCTCGAAGGATGTCGTCTGGCGAAGCCGGTTGGTGGTCGCCAGCACCTTCTCCAGGGCCGCCTTGCGTTCCGCTTGCTCTTGCAGCTGCAGTTGCGCTACCCCTAGGAGCTCAGTGACTTCGGGGTGATTTTTCAGATGGGAAGGCGGAGCCTTCAGCAATGCAGTCGCATCTTCAGCCAGGCCTTCGGCCATCAGACCCCTGGCACGGTGAACAAATTCATGTAGCTCGGCGGCGCGCCGGGCAGCCTCCTGCTCTTTCAGAATCAGGTCCCGCAAATTCGTAATTGCGGTATCGTTGCCGTGCGCAGCCAGAAAGTCATCGAGCGGCGGCAACGCTTCCGGGAAACGTCCCTGCGATCGGAGAGAATTCGCCGCGGCGGTCGCCTTTTCCGCGTCGGAGCGCCGGATCGCCTCGCGTTGTTCGGCCGCAATACTGCGCCGCACGCGCTGCAAATCCGGATCACCGGGGTACCGCGCCAGGGCCGTATCCAATAGATGAATGGCTTGGTCGAATTCCCGCCGTCCGGCGGCGACTTTCGCCTCCTCCAGGTTCTTCCCGATAAAGTCGCGGCGAGTTTTAGTCTCCAGCTCCAGTCTCACGAAGCCCAGCATCTTTTCGACATCGCTGGACTCCGGAAATTGGGCGGCGAGCTTCTCAAGCGTTGCCAGGGCGCCGGACAAATCTCCCTGTTGCACCTGCTGCCGGGCGGCGGCCGAGCCGGACGCCAAAAGTTTTTCGCGTTCTTCCTTCGCCAGGCCTGCGCGGCGTTTCTCCGCTAAGACTGCGGCCTCGAAACTGCCGGGGAATTCCCGATCGATCTGGGCGATCAGCGCCGAGGCCTCGTCCCACGACCGAATATCGATCAGACGCTGAGCCCGCGCCAAATCCTCAGCCAATTGCGTACGCCGTTTCTCTTCAGCTAGCGCGGTTTCCGCCTCGACAAGAATTCGTTGTGCTACGGGATCCGGCGCCAGCTCCAGGGCCTGCCGGGCCAGTCCGAACGCCCCAGCGATGTCCCCGCTCTTGTGAGCGTTCTCTGCTTCCGCCGCGAGGCGTGACGCCTCACGTGACCGTTGCACTCCCGCACGAGCCTCTTCAAGCAGCGGACCCACTTCGGGCACGTCCGCAAGCCGGATGGCCGATTCGAATCTCTCGACGGCGTCGGACGGCCTGCCCGCGGCCAACGCTTCCCGGCCGGTTTTGATGAGCGCATCGACTTTGGGACGAACGGCCTGACGGCGTAGCTCGATTTGAATTCCTTCGCGCAGTTTGCGCGCTCCGTCATCGCCGGGAGTCAGCTCGAGAATTTGCCGGACCAAGTCTTGCGCGGTGTCGAAGCGCTGCGCGGATTTGGCCGTCTCCACTTCCTGTAACAGCTCCTGGGCGCGTTTCCTGCGAAGCTCGCCGAGAGCCGGCTGGATGTCGAACAGTACATCGTCCAGGTTTTGGTACCTGGCCTCAGGATCTTTTTTGAGAAGCCTTCCAATGACAGCTTGAAGTTCCGTTGGACAGTCCGGGACAAGTTCGCCGATGGGCACCGGATCGACGCTCAGAATGTTGTACATGAGCGCCCCGGCGTCCGCCGCATGAAACGGATGGACGCCGCTGAGAAGCTCGTAAAAAATCAGCCCGTAGGCGAAAATGTCGCTGCGCGCATCAGTCTGGGCGTTGCGGAACTGCTCCGGCGCCATATAGCGGAAAGTTCCGATCATGGCGCCCCGCGGCGTCAGACGGGATTCGGTTGCCTGGGTGATCAGCGCGATTCCGAAATCCATGATCTTGACGCTGCCGTCGGGCAGGACCATAACGTTGGCCGGCTTGACATCGCGATGAATGACGCCGTGCGCGTGGGCGTGTTGCAGGCCCGCGGCAATCTGGGTCATGATCTGGACTTTGTTCAGCGCCGATACCGGTGTGGGTCCCGAGATGACCTGCTGCAGATCCTGCCCTTCGAGCAGCTCCATGACGATGTAGGGCACACCGTCCTGTTCGCCGAAGTCATAGATAGTAACGATGTTGGGGTGTCGAAGGCGGCCGGAGGCGGTGGCTTCGTTGCGGAAGCGCGTGAGCATCCCGGCATCGCCGTCGGAAGCCAGAGTCTTGATGGCAACCGACCGGCCCACCGTGGGGTCGAGCCCGCGATACACGTGCCCAAAACCGCCGCGGCCGATTTCGGTCAAGATCTCGTATCTGCCGATAAGCCTGGCCATGCGAATTACTATTTGATGGTACTCCCGCGTTTCAGCCGATGCGACTCGGCAATCCTCGTATTAATTCACTACAACCGCCCGCGTCGGGCACTGTAGCGATTCGAAGAACTTGGGGTTAAACAAATCCACGTCGCCGGGGAAAGCCACGAATTCGACCTGCGGAGCCGGATCAAGCTTTTGTGGAACGGCTATACCGCGGCCGCGAATCTCGCTCCATTGCACACGCTTCGTCCCGTAAGGGCGGTCATCGGCATTCTGAAAAAGGTGGAAAACTCCCCACAAACCGTCATACCGCCCGAAACCTCCGGGCGATCCCTCAAACAAACCTTCGGCTCCCTGTCTGGCGCCGGTAGCGGCGGGCCAGTAGAACGTTTTTTGAAGCACATCGGTCGACTTTAGGGGCTCGTTCCCGTCGATTGTGAGCCGGAATGCGATGCTTTGTTTGGGCGCCCGCAAAACGTACCGTAGCTTGGTTTGGATCATTCCGGCCTCATTGAAGAGCGCGCCGGTAAGCTGTTGAGATCGGTCGAGAAACGCCAGCAGTTCCGGCGATACCTTCATTCCCTGTAAGGCGGGATTCTGGCCCCATCCTTGCGGTGTGCGTACCGCCAAGTCAGCCCCCGACGCCAGCATGTATTTCGAGACGTATCCCTTGCCCGGAGCGAATCCGGCTTCGACGTCGTTCAACGTCGAATCCATCTGGCTCTGCGGGCTAAACGGATACTTCGAAAGAATAGGCCGCATTTCAGCGCAGAATTTTTTAAGATCTTCGTTCTTCTTCCCGCCTGAAAGGGTAAGGTTGTTGGCCGGAATGACCGGAGCGGCCCACGAAATTGGCTGTAGCAGAAGGTTCGATACAATCCGGCTCAAACCTTCGTTGCCTACATCCGTGAATTTGTCTGCGAGTGCGGCATGGGCCATCCGCGCCTGTGAGAGCGCTGCTTGCGCCTGCGGAATCGCGGTAGGCTTCTCGGCCTGGGTGGCGCGGCCGTATGCTTCCAGGCTTTGCTGCAGCCCTCGGAGGCCGGTGACATAGCCCATGTCATTGTCGTTGACCAGCCGGTCGAGCTCCGGCGGCGTGGTGAACAAAACCGGCTGGAATAAGCGGAAGATATCCCCGCTGGTCATCGTGACTGAATTATCGGGAATGAGCTGCTGGGCCTGGGCGACGACCTTTTCACCCTTGGCTTTGGCCTGCACCAAACCACCCAGGCCAACGGTCTGCGCGGCCTTATCCCACATGCTTGGCTCTCCCGGCTTAGGTGGCGGAAAACTGGTATTGATGGCCGCCATCCTCACGATGCCGAGCAGCGGGGATCGGGGTCCGCCCAGGATGCCGAGCCGTCGAGCGGCGTCATCGGATCCGGAATAGCGGATGACGTTAAAAGCGGCCAGGAAATCCCTCCAGGCATCGGCATACTGTCTGTAGTAACGCGACCGGATTCGATCCTTGACTTGAAGGTCCGCGCCCTGCTGCGCCAATCCGGGCGAATCCCCCATGACGCACTGTTCGCCGCCGCTGCCAAAATTCCCCTTATCCACCCGGCCCTCGAACAGTACTTGGCCGGGCTTTGTAAAGGCTCCGCCGATTTCGGTTGGCCCGGTTAGAACTGACTTATAGTCATCCGCGTAGTCCGCGACGGAAAGCGGTTTGACCTGCTGATTCACGTCATTGATCAGGGCGCGAACCTGTTGTTCGACTCCGCCAGCCTGACGCAGGAACGCACGCGCGTTCGCTTCCGCTATGGGATCCTCGGGAAGCGATACCGTCAGGTCGTCCTTCTTGCCCAAATGCGACGCGTAGTAATCCAGCTGCGCCCGCAGAAGTACGGTTTGCTCGTCGTCCAAACCGGGATGGGCGTCCCTGATGGTGTCCTTCAGGACACTCGAGACCAGAGGCTGGTCCACAGGGCAGGCCAAGGCCGTAATCGTGCGATGGGTCTTTAGACGATCATAGGTGGGCGTGGTGCCCTCCGACGGATTGCTCTTGCCGGCTTGCGCCAGCTTGGACGCTAGCGTCAGGTTAAGCCGGTCCAGACTTAGCCCTTTGAGCCGGTCAAAATAGGCCTTTCGTGCGCTGGCGTACAGAGTGTCGCCGGTGTACAGCCCCCAATGGAGGCTCCAGGAATTGTCTTTTTCCAATGCTTCCAGTTGCTGACGCAGTTCATCGAGCGCTTGCAGATTAGGCAAGTTCAAAGCCGCGCCGCCGCGCTGGGCATTTTCGACGGAAGTCCTGACGGCAGACACAAGGCGCCAGTTTCCGATCCAGGAGAGCGTCCACACAAAGGTAAAGAACAGGACCAAGGCTGCCGCGACTCCGATGGCGATTTGACGGTAAGGCTCAATCTGCGATCTAGCCGCCACGTGCCGCACGCGTGGACGATCCTGAGCCAACACCTTGAGGAAGAAATCCGTCACGAACATCCAGCGGTCCACCAAAGAGACGGATCCGGATTTAGCCGGGACTTTGGAGAACATGGAGGTCACGTCCGGCCGGAAGATCTGGGTAGCTCCAGGTGCGCCGCTCAGGGGCTGAAAGCTAGTTGTCGCCCCCAGGTCGATGGCGGCGCCGGCACGTTCCGCTTTCCGGGTGCCCGTAAAGAAAAACCCGCGCAGTCGCGGGCTGGCCTTCAATGGATCGGGTTTAAATACGTCCACCAGAAACTGGACCAGGGGGGTGCGAATTCGCTTGAATTCTCGCGGAAATTCGTAAACGGAGGGCTTGCGGCTGGCATCCAGTTCCTGCGCCAGGGCAATTAGCCGCCGATCGCTAAGCCGCAAGAACAAAGAATTGAAACAGGCGTTCAGACGTTTGGTGGCAGCTTCGGCCCACACCCGATCCTCTGCTCCGCCCTGCGGGTTGTCTGGCGCCAAAACGCCGAGTACCTGGCCGATTTCGCCGTCCGGCAGACGGGCGAAAAAATCCCCGAAGAAGGGCAGGGCATCAAGCTTGGTGAAGATTACGTAGACGGGGAACTCAGTTCCTAGAACACTGGCGACCGATGACAAGCGTTCCCGAACCTGCTGGGCCGCACGATCCATCTTGGATAACTCGGGAGTTCCGGAAAACTCCCGCGAATCGAAAAACAACAAGACTGCCCGCAAGGGGATAGCGGATTGCGCCGGTTTCCAAAAGGACTTCCATTTTGGTTGGTTTAATGCCGGCTGCAACCGGCTAAGGAATTCCGCGAATCGGCCGGGCTCGCTTGCAAAGACACGGCCACTCACCTCAAGAAAGAGCGA
>JAICXC010000198.1 GCA_025980665.1 Bryobacteraceae bacterium | reverse complement strand
CGTGATCACCATAAAGCGCGTATACGACGCCGTTAGTTTGACCGACGGAACTCGATTGCTCATCGAGCGGCTGTGGCCAAGAGGGGTAAAGAAGACCTCGCTAAAGATTAAGAGCTGGATCAAGGATGTGGCTCCCAGCACGGAGTTGCGCCAATGGTTCAGACATGATCCAGAGAAGTGGCATGAGTTCCGCCGCCGCTATTCCGCTGAATTAAGAGCGCATCCGGATGCCTGGCGTCCAATCATAGAGGCTGCACGGCATGGGACGGTAACCCTGATTTACAGTTCGCATGATACTGAGCACAACAATGCCGTCTTCTATTGTGGCCTGGAGGGGCGTAGTCCCGATAATCTGGGGACATGCTCCCCCACGCAGACGGCGTTGGAATCGTTCTTAAAAGCTCGCCTTCCGAAAAAGAAGGCATTGGCGGCGCGAGCAAGAGCAACTTCGAAGGCGTAACCGAGGGGGACAATATGAGCACCGCCGTAGCCAAATGGCCGATATTTCGGGCAAAGCTGAAGAGCCGCAATCTGGTGGCCGAGCGCACCATGGCTTTTCATTTTGACAAACCCGCCAGCTTTGTCTTCACCGCCGGCCAGTTCATTGATATGGATCTACTGAGCCCCTCCGAAACGGACGCCGAGGGCAACACCCGGGGATTCTCCGTCTCGAGCGCGCCCTACGAAGACACCATCATGGTCACCACTCGTTTGCGTGATACCGCGTTTAAACGTGTCCTGAAGACCATGCCATTGCAGACCGAAGTGAAGATCGAGGGCCCGTTTGGCGATTTGCGGCTTCACAATAACCCGAAACGAGCCGCGGTATTTCTGGCGGGTGGCATTGGAGTGACGCCTTTTCGCAGCATTCTGCTGGACGCCGCCAGCCGGAAGTTGCCTCACCGCATTCTTCTCTTCTTCTCCAACCACCGACCGGAGGATGCTCCGTTCCTGAATGAGTTGCAATCACTGGAGAAGACCAATGCGAATTACAGGTTCATTGGAACCATGACCAACATGGACAAATCGAAGCTTCCCTGGCACGGGGAGCGGAGTGTCATCAATAAGGAAATGCTCGACAGACATCTAAAAGATGCTGCTTCTCCGATCTACTATATCGCCGGCCCGCCGGGGATGGTCAAAGGCTTGCACTCCATGCTGCAAGGCGCGGGCATCGATGACGATGAGATCCGCACTGAGGAGTTCACCGGCTACTGATCGCTCACTGCGTCAACCGAGTTGTAAGCGTCTTCATATCAAGCGAGGGAAGCATGATCGCATTTGACGCGGCGCATCGAACCGTTCATTATCCCCCAGACCGGCGGTTTCGGATATGGATTAAACCCTCGTTTGTTGTGGCTGCCATTTGTCTCGCGCTTACTCCGCTGGTGGCCGCATGGGTACAGGCAGCAGCGTTCGGATTGCCGTATCTCGCCCCCATTCCTGAATTTCACCCGGCGAATCTTGCCGGGGTGCACGGTTTTCCGTGGTGGCTCCGCTGGGCGCACTTCTTCAATTTCGTTTTTCTGATGATGCTGGTCCGCAGCGGCCTATCCATCCTGGCGGACCATCCGCGCCTCTATTTCAATAACGGCTGCACGCCGGGTACAGAGTGGATTCGGTTCACGCCCTTGCATGTACCCACGGATCGCATGTGGACAGCCAAAGACGATGCCCGTTATATATCGCCGATCTTCGGTTTGCCGGGCTATCGGCACACCGTGGGCGTGGCCCGCTCGTGGCATTTCATCGATGTATATGGCTTCATTATCACGGGCCTGATTTTCATCGCATTGCTCTTTGTATCGGGACAATGGGCGAGGTTGGTGCCAAACACCTGGGAAGCCCTGCCTGCTGCCTGGGCAACCTTTGTACATTATGCGAACTTTCATTTCCCCCCAGAACCCGACGGCTTTTATGCCTATAACGCTCTTCAGCAGATAGTCTACTTTTTTGTCGTCTTCATCTTTGCTCCGATTTCGATCCTCGCGGGCGCCGCGATGTCGCCCGTTATGGTGAACCGCTTCCCGTCGTTTCCGCATATATTCGGCGGAAGACAAGGTGCCCGTTCCATCCATTTTCTGATGATGCTTGCGTGGGTCGGATTCCTCATCGCGCATGTCACGCTCGTCGCCTTGACGGGATTCGAGCGGAATATGAACCACATCGTTCTGGGAACGGACAATTATCGGCCGCTGGGGATGATCCTGGGTCTCGTCGGGCTTGCGCTGGTGCTCGGGTCGTGGATTGTGGCCCATTACATCTCCTGGAAGTCACCGCGACTGCTGCAGCACATCCAAAAGGCGATCTCTCAACCTATACGTCTGGCCATCCTGAACCGGCTTAATCCAAGGGGCCGATATACCAAAGAGCAGATCTCGCCCCATTTCTGGCCGAATGGCAAGATGCCACAGCGGGAAGACTGGAGAGAAATGGTGGCGAATGAGTTCCGCAATTTCAAGCTCAAGGTCGAGGGCCTGGTGGAGAATCCTGTCGAGTTGTCCCTATCGGAGATTTCATCGCTCGGGGAGGATGAATACATCACCATGCATCATTGTATCCAGGGTTGGTCCGGCATCGCGCAGTGGAACGGCATACCGATGAAGAAGCTGATCGACCTGGTCAAGCCAAAACCAGCCGCTACGGCTGTCGCCTTCTTTTCCTTTGGTGAGGCACTCTATGGCGGAGCCTATTACGACACCCAGACCCTGGAAAACGTGCTGAAACCGGAATGCCTGCTTGCCTCCGCGATGAACGGCGCACCGCTCACGGCCGAGTACGGCGCGCCGCTCCGGTTGCGGGTTGAAAATCAACTCGGGTACAAGATGGTCAAATGGATCGAACGAATTGAATTTCTCGAATCGGAGAAGATGTTGGGCAAGGGCGAGGGCGGAGCCAATGAAGACGATGAATACTTCGATTTGCTGCCGAACATCTGAGGATATCCACACACAGGCCGGGTGCAATCGGAGACAAAAGAAATTGGGGTTGAGCGGTTTGCGGTGCGGCTCACGCGGCTGAAGCCGAAAGGGTCCTGAGTCACTCCTTCACTTGTAGTTGGGCACAGCGAATTGAGGAAAAAGGTGGAAAACATGACGACGGAAGGTTTTGCCGAAAATGGGACCATGTTAAAGAATATTGCGCAGTTTGACCTGAAGCAGGAGATGGCGGACTCGGAGCGGAAGAAACCATGGGAATCGGGTCATTACGCCAAAACTCTCTTTAAGAAATCGGATTTCAGAATTGTGCTGATCTCAATGGAAAGGGCGGCCACAATTAAGGAACATCACGCCGATGGCACCATCTCCGTCCAGGTCCTGAAGGGATCGATACGCTTCACTGTAGAAGGAGACGCGCGGGATCTGCGTCCGGGTAATGTATTGACGCTCGGCGCGTCGATTAAACATGAGCTGCAGGCTCTCGAGGAATCCGCATTCCTGCTGACCGCTTCCTGGCCAGATAACGAAAAGCTCCAGGCTATGAAACATCGGGGATATGGCACTTAGGTGCGCTACGCAACAGCTTCAGGCACAACGGCTAGCCAGGAGTCGCGGGGTATGTTTGCCGGCCTATCAGTGATAGACGCGGAAAGCGAATGCGCGAAGCTCACGGATGAGATCCACCAGGCCGCTGGGATTGGAGAGCGGCCACACGCTGCTCTAGCCCAGCGCACCCTGTTGCCGGACTGCGCGACGCGAAAAAGACCACGCGATAAACACCACGCCGAACATGGCAGCCCAACGCGGACGATAAGCGCCCGGTTGGACCCGCCCAGCACCACGTCGATGGCCGGAGCACCGTGCAAACGAACCTGCGTCCGCCCGCCACCAGCTCAGGGTGAGCTAGCTCGCGACCTGTCGCAGGATCAAGGCGCACGAGGCAGGTGATCCCCGTATTACGACCCCGGGGAGTTCGTCGCTTTCATACGGCCGCAATAGCTGCGTTTTGAATCCGGCCACGTGCAGCGACGGCCAGAATCTTTACCTGTGCGCGAGTGACGTTGGTTGCCACGGAACAGAGCCTCGGGTCAACCCGCAGAAGAGTACCTTGAGTTAACGTACGATGATTGAGATGGAATCGCGGAATACACCGTCCAAGCCAGGATCCCCATCCGCGTCACCCGATCGTTTGCAGAGGTTTTTTGCAGAACTTGGTCCCGGGTTGATCACCGGAGCGGCGGATGATGATCCATCGGGCATCTCGACCTACTCTGTTGCGGGCGCGGCCTATGGTTATGCAACGTTGTGGACTG
>JAICXC010000212.1 GCA_025980665.1 Bryobacteraceae bacterium | reverse complement strand
TGTCGCGGCCAAATAGAAAGTTCCGTTTTGAGCCAAGTAGAAAGTTCCTCTTGACAACCGCAAGGTTAAAGGATGGAACGAATCGCGATGAGCCAATCGGAACGGGACGACTTGCACTGGCTGAAGCGGGTTGAGGCGGGCAGCATGACGCAGCGCGAGGCCGCTGAGAAGATGGGCGTGACGGCGCGCTGGGTGCGCAAACTGGTGAAGCGGATGAAGAAGGAAGGCGATGCCGTAGTGGTCCACGGGCTGCGTGGGCGGGCATCCAATCGTAAACTCTCCGACAAGACTCAGAGGCAAGCATTAGCAATTTTGAAGAAGCCGGATTGGCACGATTTCGGGCCGACTTTCGCCGCGGAACAGTTGGCCAAACGGCACCAGATTCATGTCGGAAAAGAGACCTTGCGCGGATGGATGATCGAAGCAGGATTGTGGAAGAGCAATGTGCAAACGATCGACGACGTGCATGTGTGGAGACCGCGGCGAAGCGGGTTCGGCGAACTGGTGCAGTGGGACACGTCCGATCATGATTGGCTGGAAGGAAGAGGGCAGGTGCGCTATCTGGTACGGATGATCGACGACGCAACCAGTTGGAGTTGGGGACGATTCGTTGAGAGCGATGCAACCCCGCAGAACATGGGAGTGCTCTGGGAATATCTGGAGAAGAACGGACGGATGATCGATGTTTACACTGACCGCCATTCAATGTTCACGATCCCGCCACGGCCCGGAGAAAGCAAGGAGCAGCAGCGCGAAGCAGACCGGCTGACGCAACTGGGCCGCGCCATGAGGGAGTTGGGAATCGGGTCCATCCTGGCGTACTCGCCACAAGCCAAAGGGCGCATTGAGCGCAGCTTTCGCACGGCGCAGGATCGTTTGGTGAAGCATCTGCGGTTGGCCAAAGTCGCGACTCTGGAAGGCGCCAATGCGTTCTTGGAAAGCGAATATTGGCCGGAGTGGAATGCGCATTTCGCCCGGTCCGTCGCGGATTTCCCTAACCAGCATCGTGCCTTGACCGCGCAACTGGATCTGGCCACCATCCTCTGTCACGTCGAAGAGCGCGTGATCGGCAATGACTACACGTTCTCCTTCGCCGGCCGCCGCTACCAGATCGTGCGCTCGGCGGTGCAGGCTGGAATGCGTCGCCAGCGACTGAGGGTGGAACTCCGCCTCGACGGCGAGTTAAAGGCGAGGTATCAGGGACGCTACTTGGAAATCAGCGAGTGCGGTATGAGGGAGGTCAAGCTGTCCCCGACAGTGAGCAAGGAAGTCCGCAAGGATCACAACGCTGGGGGCCGGAGCAGCTGGATGCAGGGCTTCTTCAACCGTCCTACTCCGCCGCTGTGGAAGTCGATCGGAGACCGAAACGCAAAAACTGATTAGTACGCCGGGCAAGCCCGGCGCGCGTTTCTCTTGCCCAAAACCTCAGCTCGGGAGTTTCACCGTAAGCAATGGGTTGTCCAAAACGAAAGGCCCTCTTCGGCGACCGGTTAAGACCACCCGGATTGTACGCTGTGGGAGGGCCTTGTACCGATTGCTTCCGGAGCCAACTCCGTCGCCTCGGCTTTGGGCAACCGCACCAGGCGCGACCCCAGCACGGCTGTGCGAACATACCATGAGGGTCGGCTACCGGCCTCGATAAGAGGAACTTTCTACTTGGCTGGAAGTAGGAACTTTCTATTTGGCTCCAACAAAAGAGAGGGCGCGACAATGAAAAAGCTTATGAATGTTTTCGTATTGAACGCAGGCAGCTCCAGCTTGAAGTTTCAAGTGATCGCTACCGATGTCGACCGCATCAGGCAGGATGCCGATGAGGTGCTGTGCCGCGGACAGGCGGAGCGCATCGGTGGAGAAGCCATCATTAGCGTGCAGCCTCGCGCGAAGGCGCGGCAGAAGTTGACGGCGCCGATCCGCGACGTCTCCGCCGCGCTCGATCATGTGCTCCGGTGGCTGGTGTCGGATGGCTCCGGCGTCGACGAGATTCGCAGCCTGGCGGACATCCACGCTGTCGGACACCGCGTGGTGCATGGCGGTGAACTGTTCAAGGAATCCGTGCTGATCGATGACGAAGTGATCAAAGGAATCGAGGAGTGTATCGACCTTGCCCCACTTCACAACCCCAATAACCTTCGCGGAATTCGCGCCGTGCGGGACATCTTTGGCCCCGCGATCCCGCAAGTCGCGGTGTTCGATACCGCGTTCCATACGTCGATTCCCGAGTACGCCTACGTATACGCGCTGCCATATCATCTTTACCGGCGGCACCGCATCAGGCGCTATGGCTTCCACGGCACGTCGCACCGCTACGTGGCGTTCCGGTACCGCACGCTTCACGAACTCACGCGCGAACAGACGCACGTGATCACGCTCCACTTGGGCAACGGTTGCTCGGCCGCTGCGATTCGCGCCGGCCGTCCGGTAGACACGTCGATGGGGATGACCCCGCTCGAGGGTCTGGTGATGGGGACGCGCTCCGGCGATCTGGACCCGGCGATCGTCAACCTAATTGCGACGAAGGAAGGGCTCTCCACCCACGAGGTCGACACACTGCTGAACACCCAGTCGGGGCTGCTGGGCATCTCAGGGCTGACCAACGACATGAAGGTCCTGCAAGAGGAACTGAAGGAGCACGACGACCGGCGAGTGCGCCTGGCGATCGAAGTCTTCTGCTACCGCGCCCGAAAGTACATCGGCGCGTATCTGGCCGCTATGGGCGGCGCCGACGCCGTCGTATTCACCGGCGGCAT
>JAICXC010000015.1 GCA_025980665.1 Bryobacteraceae bacterium | reverse complement strand
TCATGCGATCGACGCCCACGGCTGCGCCCGCCAATATGCATCGAAGAAGGTGATCCTCTCAATGGGCTATTACGATGTGCCCAACCGCCTCAATGTTCCCGGCGAGGATCTTCCGAAAGTCATCCACTACTACAAAGAAGCGCACCCCTATTACAATCACGACGTCCTCGTTGTGGGCGCGAAGAATTCAGCGGCCATCGCGGCGCTCGAACTGTGGTGGACCGGCGCCCGTGTGACGCTCGTTCATCGCGGCGAAGGCATTCATAACAACGTCAAATATTGGATCAAGCCCAATATCGAAAATCGCATCAAGAACGGCGAGATCCCGGCGTACTTCCGCTCCACCGTCCTAGAGATCGGCGAGACCTTCGTCCGCATCCAGACTCCCGATGGCGAGAAGCAAATTAGGAATGACTTCGTCTTCGCTATGACCGGCTATCGTCCCGACCTCGAGTTTCTGGAAGCCCACGGAATTCGCTTCGATGTCGAGAGTGGGCGGCCCTACACGAATCCCGAGACCCTCGAAAGCGACCGCAAAGGAATGTACCTGGCGGGAGTGCTGGTGGCAGGCATGCACACCAATGAGATTTTCATCGAGAACGGCCGCTTCCACGGCGGCAAGATCGCGGAAGCTATCGCCAGGGAACTGCGGTGACCCTCGAAATTCAAACCGCGTTGACCGTCGGAATACCGACGCTGGCAGTCCTCATCAGTATCTTGGTCGACGATGCGCGGCTAGGTAGCCTGAACCGTCGCATACGTGAGATGCGATCGCATCTCGACCACCGCTTCGACGATCTGGAAGGAACCTTGCGCTCAGACTTCCGTCACTTGGAAGAGCGCCTTCGCTAGCTGGCCTTCTTGTCGATAGCCTTCTTAGGAGCAGCCTTCGCCGGCGCAGCCGATTTCGCCCGGCCTTCATCCAGCAAATCTCCCAGGTACTTCCGCAGGTATGCCTCAGTCTGCAGTTGCGCCGTGCCCCTGGATTCGCTCTGCGCGCGCACCACACCCTTGCGATCGATAATGGCAATCTGCGGCACCACCCAGCTTTCGATATCGGAAATGCCAAGATAGCTCAATACGCTCTCGCGAGGCGCGAACCCCAGCGGGAAACCGACCTGGAACTGGTTCACGAAGTTAGCGGTCACCTGCGCGTTGGCAGCATTATTCGGCGTGGTGACTTCGTCGTTGAATACCGCGCCGACGGCCTGAAAACCGCGCGGTCCCAGTTCGCCCTGCAGCTTGGTGATGACCTTGGACAGTGCCTGGCAATGCGGGCACGTGGTAAACATGAACGCCATCATCACCACTTTGCCGCGATAGCTCGAAAGCAGCGCCTGCTTGCCGGACGGTAGTATGATCGTGAATTCCTTAGTCGGCCTGGGAACCGGCGCGGCCGCTTGGAGCGTGAAACTGGCCGCCAACGCAGTTGCGAGCAGTGCGGAAACAGGTGCGATACGCATGTTTGTGAGCTTTCCTTATTCGCTGGTCTTCTTGTCGCCGGTTTTCTGGGCCGGCTTGCCGTGGTCCTTCGGCTTGGCGGGACCCTTGGCCGGGCCGCCTTCCGCCAGCAGGCTCTCGATCAGCGGTTTCAGGTGAGTCGGGTCGGCGAGCGGCCCGCCACCCTGCGAAGGGCTCTGGTCACGGATCACGCCCTTGCGGTCGATCACGACGATCTGCGGAACGCCAATGCGCTCCAGCTCCGAAATCCCCAGGTAGCTAAGCACCGTCGACCGATTTGAGAAACCCACCGGAAATCCGGCGTATTGCTTGGTGTAGCCGATCACCTTATCCTTCAACGGCATCTTTCCGTCATCGTCGTCAAATGCCACTCCCAGCGCTTGGAAGCCCCGCGGACCGTATTCCATATTGAGCTGCGTCAGCATCTGCGAGAACGCCTGGCAGTGCGGGCACCAAGTGAACAGAAACTGAACTACGGCGACCTTTCCCTTCAGGCTGGACAACAGAATCTGCTGCCCCTGAGGTGTCGTGACGGTGAATTCCTTGGTCGGACGAGGCACTGGAGCGGCAGCTTGTGCCGGCAACCCCAGGGTGGCTCCCAACGTGAGTAACAGAGCGAACGTGGCAGTGCGCATAAAAAACAGTCTACCGCACCCTTTCCGGGGATTGAATCCCCTCGATACTGTGGACGGTATCCCCGTCCAAACGTAACGAAAACCGGCCATTGTCCCCGGTCCCCGTCACCTGACCCGCTGAAGCGGAGGCGATCTCCATCTTTTTCCATTTAGACTTCAGAACCCGTTGATACAACTCGAAAAAGGTCCGCGCTGCTTCCGGCGAATCCCACTCCGACGAATGTGCCAGTACCGGATACTTCTCTTGCTTATGTTCGTACAACCGATACACCCCGCCGCGCCAGTGCGCCGCGGCTTCGCGGCCCTCGGTTTCCCCGATGTACTGCCGCAGCAGAACACCGTAATCGAATTCGCCCACGTCCCCATCGGCCAAAATACGAAAATGACGGGCCTCGACACCTGCCGCTTCTTCCAGGCGCGATAAGGCCGGCTTGGTAGGCATCTGGCCCATCAGATACGTCAGCGGATGCATGATATGTTGCGTGCTCCGCGGCGGGTCGCGAAACACCCGATCGAACGCGGCTTGTCCCAACGCGCGATACACAGCATCCTGGAAACGCATGCCCTCGGTGTAAGGAAATGTCAGTGACTCGCGGATATATAGCGGCGCCTGCGTAAACACGGGGAAGTCGTCTCCCGAAGCGCCCGCGCCGTCCGCCAGACGCTCGACCAGAGCCTTGGGAACCTCCCCCCGCCCGCCGGATCTCTTCGAAAGATAGGCCCAACTCAGCCAGCTGGCCTGGCCTTCGATCACCGCTTGCCGAGCGGTGCTCTGCTCGTCGCCATCCGCGTCGTTGATGAATTTTCGCAGCGGATGCTGCTGATCCGCCAAAGCATGGGCCAGTTCATGAGCCAGGGCGATGATCTGCTCATTGTCGGCCTTGGTCGAATCCAGCACAAACAAGCGTTTCTTCCGGTAATCGTAGAATGCGGCGGCCTGTTCGGCCAGCAGGTCCCCCGATTCCTGGGCCAGGTTGAAATCCGGCGGTACCAGGCCAAACATCTTAAGCACGATTTCAGCCGCCCGCGTTTCTTTGTTGGTCTCGGCGTCCTTGACGCCTTCCTCGACCATCTTGCGGAACTTGTCCTTGGAGAGAATCTCGACGGGGACCGTTCTCTGGACCTTCCAGCCCGTGATCTCCGATAGCGACCGGAGTATATCGTCGACCTGGGAAAAGACCGGGTTCTGTGCGTAGGCGATGCCGGCGAGGGTCAGGAGAAGGAGGAGCGGCCCGCACAGGGCCGGGGCGCCCTTGGTCACGAAAGATAGGATCGTTTTCAGCCGCCGCGCCAGGCTCCGTTGTGCGGGCGAAGTAATTAGGCCGGGGAGCATCTGACGTGACCAGCGTAGCATGCACAAGGTACAATAAAGACTCACATGGCAGACGACAAGCTCTATAAATCGATATCGATGGGCAGCGGGACATTCCTCATCACCAAGCCCAAACGCAAGCCGCATAAGCGCCGCCAGTCAGTTCTCAAGCATCCGCGCCGCGGCGCCCGTAAATAACGTGGAGCAGGCTTCAGCCTGCAACGGGCGCTTCAGCGCCCGCAAGTAACTGTCAGGCCTGGAAACGGCCATCCCGGTGTAAGTCCAGCGCGAAAATCGCCGGCGATTCTGCTTCCTCAAACAACAAGGCTGCCAGCGGCGTATTCGCTCGCGTCACGGACCACCACCTCGCGCAGCCTGCGGCAACGCACAGAACCGCGATCATCAGCCCATAGCGGGCGGGACTCGCGAGCGCCCGCTGTTCCAGCGCCACGCCTTCTACAGTGAACACGAGCACGAGCAGACCCGCGAGCGCCGCGAAAACCATGGGTGCATTCGACTTGCCTGGCTGGTAGGAGCACGTGAACGGTATCTTCTGAAAACCGATCAGGAACACGTCCGTTAGAATTCCTCCCACAAACGCAAGAACGACCAGGTGGCCCACAGCAATCCACGAGGGCCAGGCCGACAAAAATATTACGGCTGAGACCACCCAGACCGGCGCCACAGAAAGCACCAGAAGCGACCGCCGGATCGCGATCAAAGATTCATGGGGTCCAGGCACCGGTGTGACGCGGAAGATCCAGTTTGCCCGAAGCTGAATTGGCATCGGAAACACGACGCGGGTTCCCGCCACCGAACAAAACAGTATCCACACGCTCGACACCAGCACTTCGGTCAAGTGTCGCTCCTGGGAACCTGGGACTTGCGCGGCGAGAAGCACGACCGAGAATCCAATCCCGAGATAAAAGGCCAGAATCACGCGATGCTGCCGGCTCCGCAGCAGTGTGCGGATACTGAAATGGACAATCGCGGTAGTGAACGAATTGCCAAAACGTGGCAGCCAATGGATACTGCCTGCGCCAGGCATGATATCGGGTTCCTCCACAATCTTACGCAACGTTCGGAAATAGGACAGCAGGAACGCAGTGCCCGCTCCGATACCTGCAATCGCTAGGCCGGCCAGCGCCCGGGAGGCTAGAGACTGGATGGTTCCTTGAATCTCGTATGGGACAGACCCGTTCAATACATGGAACAGGCCGAAGAACCAATAGGACGGTATCCATTCGAGCACACGTTGAAACTGGTGCGCGGCGAGAGTCTTAGGCGTCCCAGGCCCAGGTGTAAGCAAATAAACCGTAAGCAGCAGCCCGAACGCCATCAGTTGCAGTAGCCCCGACAGGCGAAGGAATTTCTGCCGGGGCAATTGCGCAGCCAGCCCATGCAGGCCCAGGATCGAGCAGAGCATGAATCCTCCCGCCGCGAACACGGTGATCCAAAACGCCGCCAGCGACCGGCTCACACCCCCAAATCCTGAATGCATGGGGGCAAATACCGGTGGCCAGGCAAGTCCGGTTAATACGTTGAGCGCCAGCACCGTAACACTCAATGCAGTTGCCAGCACAGCGATTTTCGCGAGGAATAGAGTCCGTGCGCGAACGGGCAGCGGAGCCAGCACCAAGACGTCGCGGCGATCCGGAAACGCGGAATCCCAACTCAGCACCGCGAATAGGCCCACCGTCACCATCGTGAGCGCGATGAGCATGTGCTCTCTGTCCCATTGGATGGAGAGAAGACGTGCGGCCGGCATATTGGGGTCGAGGAATACCGCGCGCAGCGAGAGCGCGAAGCTAAGGAAAAGCAGAACAGCACCCAACTGGCCCAGTAGTCTGGAGATGTCGCCTCGAGCCGAGAGCAGTTCTAGGTCGACCAGCCGGAAGAGAAACTCGCGATACAGCACGCGAAATTGGATTTTCGTCATCTCAAAATCAAATCCGCGATTTCGCGCGAAATAGCCTCGGTGTTTTGCTCGACGGCCAGTTGCGAAAAGATCCCTTCGAGAGTCGGCAGTTCCATCAGCACGCGCAGGCGCTCGATGGAATCGTCCGCCACGATCTTACCGCGGTGCAGAATCACGATGCGCGAAGATATGCGCTCGACGGTTTCGAGCTCGTGGGAACTGAACAGGATCACTTTGCCGCGCGCGGCCAATTCGCGGATCAGGCTGCGCAGCACCAGCGACGAGCCCACGTCGAGTCCGGAAAAAGGCTCATCCAGCAGGATCAGATCGGGATTATGCAGCAGTGCGGCCAGCAGAATCTTCTGGCGCATGCCCTTCGAGTAAGCCGATATGGGCGCGTGCCGGTCGCCATGGAGCGAGAACAGCCGCAGCAGGCCGTCGATTTTCTCAGCAGCAGGCTTCACGGGCAGATTGCGCAGCAGAGCCACCATCGAGAGATATTCCAGGCCCGTCAAATGCGAATACAGATGAGGCTCTTCGGGAACGTAGCCCATGCGTTGCTTGTAGGCGATCAGATCGCGCTGGATGGGTTGGCCCCCGAACAGGATCTCGCCCGAGGTCATCTCCATCAGCCCGGTGATCATCTTCATCGTGGTCGACTTCCCGGAGCCATTCGGCCCCAGGTATCCGGTCACCTCCCCGGCCCGCGCCGAGAAAGTAACGTCGTCTACGGCCGGAATGCCGGAGAAAAGCTTGGAAACGCCGCGTAGCTCGAGCATAGTGTCTCCTTGGGCTGCTTGTAGGATGACACCATCTCTGGTCGGTTTGTTCCCTGTGCTTTGCTCAACTTCGCGCTACACCTTGCAGGCCGGCGAAGCATCCGCCCCTAACCTCAAAGCAAGGAGTTCGCGCGCTCTTCCACCGGAGAGCCGAATCGGCCGGGAAGCAGCATTCTAGACTCTGCTGTGAAGGGCCTGTGTACGGTGGATGCTGCCGGTGCATGGAGACCGGACTATGGGGCCCCTGAACGAGCGCACAGCGGGGTTCAGCGTTGTGCGCGATTACACAAAAGAAAAAAAGGCCGGGCGATGTGCCCGGCCCTTCGATCAAATTGACTGCCGTCTTAAAACTTAATTGCCGCTGATCTTAATCTCCGAACGACCCGACCTCTTCCTGCGCGGCCGGCTTCGCAACCGGAGCGATCGCGGTAAGCGGGACGATATTCGGCTGCGGCTTCTCCCCGAGCACATGTTCGCGATACATTTTCATCATCTCGGCGTCCTTCAGTTGCTTATCCCGAGCGCGCTTCTTCTCTTCACGTGCGGTCTTGGCGATGCCCAGCTTATCGAGATCGTGTTGCAACCCGTGATTCACATCGTCGGCGCGCAGCACCAGCGTGTGGTCCTTGCTCGGAAGATTCACGGCCTTGCCGCCCGCGATGATTTCATGCCGCCCGTGCTCCTCATACCACTTGGTGAGCGTCGCGGTCATGTGCATTTTTTCTACAATATTTCTCCAACCGACACCGGTGTTATACGCGCAGAAGCTGATTTCGCCTTCCTGCGTCGCGTAAGGAATGATGCACTGCTCGGTACGGCGGAAATCGTAGTTGAACAGATCCTGGAACCACATGCCGGCCACGAACAGGAAGTTCCAGCGGTCCGCGCGCCGCTTCTGGATGTCTTCCATGGTGCGGTCGCCGGTGACCTTGCCGTATTTCTTGCTGGTCATCCCGAAGCACTTGTCGAACTTGGCGATCAGATCGCTCAGGCGGAAGTGCGTGGGCGCTTCGTAGGGGTTGTAGTTGCGCAGCAGCGCCAGCGAGACGCCGATCACCGACATTCTCTTGCTGCGCGCGGCATCGTTAATCCGAGCCACGTCCTTGGCCAGCCGGTCCGCGTTCAGGAATGCAGTCACCGGGCGGTATTCCTTGGTTTCCTTGTCGCACATCACAGCCATGCCGATGCCGCAGTTGGGATGGCAGCCGCAGGAGAGCTGACCCCAATCCGCGTTCGGCCCGTGGACCAGATCCGCGAAATCGGAGAAAGTGCTCATGAACGAAATTGGAAACCAGTCGCGCGTCGGTTCGCCGAGACCGGTCTGAGTCTTCACGTCGTGCGCCAGATGCGACAGGGTGTAGCGCTGGGCTTGGCGGCGCTCCGGAGTCACAGCTTCATCGCGGCCGGTAAACGACACCGGCTGGAAGCTCAGGAACGGAATCTTCTTGGGATTGTCGAGCGCGAAACGAACCACCGCGCCCACTTGCTCATTGTTGACGCCGTTGATCAGCGTGATGACGGGGACGATATCCACGCCCGCGCTGTACAGATTCTCGATCGCGCGCAGCTTCACGTCGAACAGGTTGCCGACCGCGCGGTGCGAATTGGCTTCGTTGCCGATGCCGTCGAACTGCAGATACGCGTAACGCAGACCGGCTTCGGCGGCTTGCTTGGCGAACTCGGGGCGCTTGGCAAACTCGATACCGTTGGTCGCTGCCTGCACGCTCTGATAGCCGATGGTGCGGCAATACTTCACGGCGTCCAGGAAGTACGGCGAGAGCGTCGGCTCACCGCCCGAAAACTGCACCGAAAGCTGGCGGCGCGGCTTGATCGAAATAGCATTATCGAGCAGCGTCTTGATTTCTTCCCAGCTCAGTTCATGTACGTAACCAACTTGGTTCGCGTCCATGAAGCACGGATCGCACATCATGTTGCAGCGGTTGGTCAGATCGATGGTGAGCACGCTGCCGCGGCCGTGGGTGATGGTGCTGGTGCCGTGGTCGTGCAGTTTCTCGTCGTTGTGCGCGCGAATGTCGCGGCCCGGGAAAACGTCTTCCAGGTGCTTGGAGAACGCCGGATCGATCGACATCAGGTCTTCGAACTGCCCGTGTATCGGACACTCTTTGACCATCACGATCTTGCCGTCTTTCTCGACGATGTTGGCCTTGATCTCGCCGACCTTCTCGTTCCTCAGGATCTCAACCGGGATCTTGCCGTCCAGAATCTGCTGGCGGATCTCGGGGATGCACTTGGGACACAGCGAATCGGTCTCGCGGGGCCAGCCGAGCTTCGGCTTCTGTTTTTCCCAGCTCTTGAGAAGAGGTTTGTCGGACCACTTGGGGATGAATCCCGGGTTCCGGTTGATGGCGTTTATCTTGTCATAGACATGCCAAGCGGCGTTGGCTGCCACCGCAATTACTTTTTCCACGTGCTTGATCGGCTTGGTCAAAGTGGACGCTCCTAGAGTTAAAACGTTCCGTGATTAGAAGTTACAGTATAGAGTCGGGGTCGGCTCGGGACTACATGAATGAACTAAAATGCTGTCTCCTGCATTGGATGGGGTCCTGAGGCCGCTGAATGGATAGTCGGATAAGTGCTTCGTAATCAGTAACATACGCTGAATGGCAGGGAGGGAGGGTTGCGAATCGCGGGTATCTGTCAGAAAAGACTAGGGAAGGGCTGCAACCGGGAACGTCGGCTTGAAGTTCTCGATGAAATTCCGCATAGCCCGTTCAAAAACGCTCAGGCCGTTGGCCTTGGCCTCTTCCAGGGCCTTCCGATTCTCCCAGTGGTCGTGGATGATGCGGTAGCACGCCAGGACGGTTCCAGTGCGATCCGCGCCGCGCCGGCAGTGGATAAAAACCGGCCAGCTGTCGCTCTTGTCCAAAATGGTGAGGACCTTGGACATCTGCTCCAGCGTAGGGGCGCTCAAGCCCTTCATCGGGACGCTGACGAAGTTCATCCCATCGGCCTCGACAACCTGCTTCTCATGGGGAATGGAATGCTCGTCGACCCAGCGCAGGTCGACGACGGTCTTGACGCCGCGCTCCGCCAGTTTCTTGAAGCCGTCATCGGTAGGCTGGCCGCCCCGAAGAACGTGATCGTTGACGATCTTGAAATTGGGCAGGCCGGGATCCTGCGCGAGTAGCGCGGCACTGCAGAAAAGCGCGGCAAAAACTACGCGGATCACGATACCCTTATTGTATCTTGCACAAAGTCGCGATCGCAGCGATCCTGCTGTGCAGTTCCCTAGTTGTTGACTTGGTCGCCGAAGAGATTTCCGGAGTCGTCGTGGAAGCGGGCGGAGAACCTTCCGCAGGTGCTTCCCTCACCATCAAGAGTCGATTCGGTGTAGTCCGTCGGGATCTTGTTACCGGTCTGGACGGCAAGTATCGAGCCACCGGTCTGCCCGCGGATTCCTACACTGTGACGGCACGATCGATCCGCACCGGAAACTCCGCCACAGTGCGGGCCCTCGTCCACGACGCCCAAAACATCGACCTTCCGATCCGACTTTCCGAAGGTTGGAAGCATCGCGAGGATGACGCGCCCGTCACCCACGGCCAGGAGGGCGGCAACCTCGAAGGCTACGGCCCCTATGGGATTCGCGGCAATCACAGTATCAACAGCGTTGGCCAGCGCGGCCAGGACAACAACTTTCTGCTGGATGGCATGGACAACAACGACGCCTGGGTGCACGGCGTCGCGCTCACACCGCCGCCCGAGACTACTGAGTCCGTCAGTCTGACTTCCGTGTATATCCCTGCTGAATTCGGCCGCGCCACTGGAGCCGTCATCAACGTTCAAACGCGATCCGGAACCAATCGGCTACATGGAAGTGGATACGACTATTTCCAGAACTCGGTACTCAATACGCGGAATTTTTTCGACGGCTCGGCGAAGCCTGCCACCACTCGGAATCAATTCGGCGCGAACATCGGTGGACCCATCCGCAAGGACGATTGGTTCTTTTTCCTGGACGCCGAAGCTCTGCGTGAACGCCAAGGCTTGACGGTCATCTCCACGGTCCCGGCCGCGGCTCAGAAGACCGGCGACTTCGGCGACCCCTTAAGCAAAACCGAAATCTTCGATCCCTTTTCGATTTCACCAGACTTCATTCGGTTGCCATTTGCCAACAATCGCATCCCTTCGTCGATGATTCCCGCGGTCGCTCGTAATCTGATTGCACTCTATCCCGATCCGAATCTCCCCGGCGTTGCGGACAACTATCGCTTCACGCCCTCCCTGATCAATAACGCGACCGATTTCGGGGCTCATTCAGACAAGATCCTGACTCCGCGCAGCAGTCTCTTCGCTCGGTTCGACTATCAGCATCGAAATCAGCAGTCTCCCAGCGCTCTCCCGAACCCGGCCAGCGATCCCCGGCAACATGCCGACGATGCCAACACGTTGCTCACGGCGTGGAATGCAGGTATTTCCCACAGCTATGCCCTGAGCCCGGCTGTGCTGAATCAGTTTCGCATCGCGGTCAATGAGATTCGCATGAACGGACAGCCCAACGACGCGGGACTCTCCACCATCGCGCCTGAGGGCTTCGTACAATTAGGCGCGAACAATGCCGTGCCCTTCCGGATTCGTACGACGAGTTATGAACTGGAAGATTCGCTGCGATGGACACGCGGTAGCCACACATTCGAAGCCGGATTCTCGATCATCCACTGCCAAGCCGCAGGGAACACGTCCGAATGGTCGAGCCGCGGCAATTTCCTGTTCACGCCCGATTACACCAGCCAGCAGGGAGTCGCGCAAACTGGCGATTCGATCGCGTCGCTGCTTCTCGGATTCCCCACTGAGGTCCGTAGAGATGTCCAAGTCGCGGACTACCGACTGAGAGCCTCGGAGCTGTCCGGTTTCATTCAGGATGAAATTCGCATTGGCCGCAGGTTGACAATTGAAGTAGGCATCCGTTACTCTCTCGATCCCCCGCTCACCGAGGCCGACAACCAGATAGTGAACTTCCATTTCCAGAACAACGGGCCTGGGTCCGTCGAGTTCGCGGGACAAAACGGAGTTAACGGTTATGCGGGCGTGAGTTTTTACCGGAAGGCTATCGCCCCTCGCATTGGGTTTGCTCTGGACATGTTCGGAACGGGCGCGACCGTCCTGCGCGGCGGATTCAGCAAGGCCTACGATCCCGGCAGCTACCTCACCACGGGAGCGCTCGCGCGCAATCCACCTTATGGGTCGCGGCTCGATCTCATCAACGGGACTTTCCAATTAGGCTCCAATCTCAGCGACGGGTTCCCTGCCGTCAATGCGTCCAACCAGGCGGTCTACGCGATTGGACCCGGCAACTACGAACCATATGCGGATCAGTGGGGAATCGCGCTCGAGCAGCGTTTGCCGGCGAGACTGACGCTCGAGATCGCGGGGCTAAGTTCTATGGGCGCTCATCTCTACGAACGCTACGATGCCAATCAACCCTTTCCGGCACCCACGCCCTATCCTTTCGCTCGTTACCCGTTCGAGCCCTATCATGGGCGCGTCGATTATCTCGATTTGGCCGGCGGCTCGACCTACTACGGGGGACAACTCAAGTTGAGCGGCCAGCCGCGGCGCGGATTGCACCTGGTGACTACGTACCTGTACGCGAAATCTATCGACGACTCCACCGCGCCGGGGACGGATCAGGACAGCCGTCCTCCGGGCCCGCAATACATCTATTCGCTGCGTTCCGTGCGTTCGGTTTCTCCTTTCGATATTCCACAGAGGCTTATGCTGACCGCTTCGTACGAATTGCCACTTCATTTGCGCTTGGGCACGCTCATCACGGTTCAGCGCGGGCTGCCATTCACGCCCGAGTTGGCGGTGAACAGTTTGAACAACGGCGGATTCCAACTCCCTAACCGCCTGGGCAGCGGCACTCTGCCGGCGGGCCAGCAGTCATATCTGCAATGGTTCAACACCAGCCTGAACGCTCCGGGCAGCGCCTTTCAGCTTCCGCCGCTTTATCAGTACGGCAATTCCGGATTCGACATTCTGCGCGGGCCGGGTCTGGCGAATACGGACGTATCGCTAGCTCGGGATTTTTCGTTGCGCGAATCACTGTTTCTTCGAACGCGCGTAGAAGTGTTCAATCTTCTGAATCGCGCGAATTTTGCGTTACCCGAGCGACTCCTGGGTGTCGAATCGTCCGGAGTAATCAGCCACACTGCGACGCCTTCGCGACAGGTCCAACTCGTCGTCAAACTCGATTGGTGAATTTCTCAGTTTGACTTCGCGGCGAAGCCGGGGTAATCTGGCAGCGTAGTAAAACACGTTCGAGGAATGCTTGGGAAGGCGGTTAGAATCCGCCACTGCCCCGCAACTGTAAACGGCATGTAGTAAGCCAGGCTTGGTCACTGCGCAAGCGGGAAGATCAACCGATAATGGCGAGCCGTAAGTCAGGAGACCGATTCTTCGACGTCCAAATCGATTGCGTACGTTCCGAGGGGGGGCGTCTCATGACTGCTACTTTATTTCTTTACTTGTTATTTTTCCAGGTCCCGGGAGCTTCGTCCAAACCCAGCGGGCAGCCGGCCGAAGGCCCGCAAGTCGTCTGCGGTTCGGAAACCAATACAACCGACTCACAGGAGGTCTCCGATTTCCCGCGCGTTTGCAAGACCAGCGATCGTGTTGTCGTGACCGCCACCCGTGCACCTCTCGCGGTAGAGGAGTCCGGCGTCGCGACAGATGTTTTCATCGCGAAGGATTTCGAGCCGGCTCGCGGGGCGTTCGTCCTGAATCTGTTGCGTGATGTGCCAGGATTAAGCGTGGTGCAGTCTGGTGGCAATGGCGCGCTCACGTCTGTGTTCGCGCGCGGCGGAGAATCGGATTCGGCGCTGGTGCTGCTCGACGGCATTCCGGTTACCGAGCCAGGAGGAGGACTCGATTTCGCGCACCTGACCTCTGCCGGACTCGAGCGAATGGAAGTGATCCGCGGCCCGGAGAGTGTACTGTTCGGTGCAGAAGCGTCGAGCGCCGTGATCCAGATGTTCACCGAGCGCGGAGATCCCGAAGCTCGGCGTCCGCATGGATCGCTGACTTATGAGCGCGGGTCTTTTTCGACGGACCATTGGACGGCTGGGTTAAACGGTGGATTGGCGGACCGGCTGGACTACGCGTTTACCTCGGATCAGTTCCGCACCACAGGCGAGTTTCCGAACGATGCATTCCGGATCACCAATGGTACGGCCAACGTTGGATTTAAGTTCAGCGATGCTACGCAGTTGCGCGCGGTGTACCGGACCTTCGATTCCTACACGGGAACTCCGGGGCAGGTGGCGTATGGATTAACCAACTTTGACGCGAATGAGCGCGCGCGCGACTCTGTTGTAAGCGTTCGTCTCGATGACCGGCGCGGTTCGCGATTTTCGCAGCGCGTATTGTTCGGCTACCACCGCTATCGCGATACGTTCTCGGACAACCTCGAGGAAGACTACAATGTATCGGCCTTTACAAAAACGGACGGTTTAAAGACCTATTTCGCGGGCCTCGCACCAGCGGGTGCGCCGGGCTCAGTGCCGGGATTCGGTGACTTGTTCCCCTCTTCCGGGTTTACGTTCACCGATCGCACCAGCGCCGGATATCAGGGCACTCTATCGCATCACGGAGGCGCTCTGGTGTTCGGCTACGATTACGAGCGGCAGGCGGGATCGATCTCGGGGACGGATGTGGCGCGCGACAACAACGGGGCTTATGTCCACGAGCAATATGCGCTCACGTCGCGAATCTTCGTCAATGGCGGCGCGCGCCTGGAGCATAGCACTACGTTCGGAAATAAATTTTCTCCGCGCGGGGCGATAACGTTTCGACTGCCGACGGAAACATACTTCCGATTGAGTCTGGCTCGCGGGATCAAGGAACCGGCGCTAATCGAGAACTTCGCGCACGAGTCCTTTTTTGTAGGCAATCCCCAGCTCAGACCGGAAAAAACGGACAGTTTTGAGGCGGGCCTATCACGCGAGTGGCTCGGGAAACGAGTGCGAACCGACGTTGCGTATTTTCGCAACCGGTTCACGGATCGGATTGAGTTCGATTTTTCGCAGAATCCGGCGACGTGGGAAAACATCGCCAGGAGTTGGGCGCGAGGCGTGGAACTCTCCGCCTCCGGAAAGGTGTGGCGCTTCGTGAGCGCACATGCGAACTACACGAAACTATATACGCACAACTTTGGGAATTTGAGGGATCCGGAATTGGTGCGGCGGCCACGAAACGCGGGCTCCGTTTCGTTGGAAATTGCACCGCGGAAATGGTCGCTGATGGCAGGGGCGCGTATCGTGGGTGAACGACCGGAGGACGACTTCGTATTCTCCGTGATCAATCGGAACAACGGCTACGAGAATGTTTTTGTGAACGGATCTTTCCGAGTAACGCGAAACGTGGAGCTGCATGTGCGCGTCGATAATGCGCTGGATGAGGGGTATCAGGAAGTACTGGGGTATTCGGCACTGAGTCGAAACGCAACCGGGGGCTTAAAGCTCACGTGGTGATGCGGCGGACGATCCTTTGGCTGGCGGCTGCTGCTCTCGCGTGCGGGCAGCCTCCGCAGAGAATCGTCTCGACCGCGCCGAGCATAACGGAGCTCCTGTATGCGTTGGGGCTGGGCGATCGCATCGTGGGCGTCGATCGCTTCAGCCGCTACCCTCCGGGCGTGCTACGCAAGGCGAAGATCGGGGACTACGTGAACCCCAACCTGGAGACCATCGCGTCGCTACGGCCGGATCTGGTCATCATTCCCACCAATCCCGTGAAGCTCGCGGAGCGGTTGGCGGTGCTGCGTTTGAAAGTTCTCGAGCTCGATCAGGAGAGCATCGCGAAATTGTACGAGTCCTTTCGGATTGTGGGACAGGCCACGGGGGCTACAGCACAGGCGGCCAAGCTCGAGTCGACGGTGCGCGGTCAACTGGAAGCGGTTCGCGCGCGGGCCGCGCCGCTCAAGAAGACCCGCATGATGTTCGTCGTGGGACGCACTCCGAATCGTCTCGACGGACTGATCGTCGTCGGGCAAACCTCGTACCTGAACGAAGTCATCGCGCTGGCGGGCGGCGAGAATGTTTTCCGCGATGCGGTGGCCCCGTACCCCGGAGTGTCGCTCGAAGAAGTGCTCGCGCGTAATCCGGACGTGATCGTCGACATGGGAGACATGGCGGATACGGGCGGCGTTACCGAGGAACATAGGCGCGAGGTTACGAGCTTGTGGGAACGGCTGAGTTCGGTTGCGGCGGTGAAGCACCATCGCGTGTACGCGGTCGCGTCGGATGTCTACGTGATTCCGGGCCCGCGAGTGGTGGATGCGGCGAAGGCTTTCCTGGAGATGCTGCACCCGGAGACCCGCTGAGAAAATGACGAGCTTTATCGCCCGACAGCTCGGGTTCGCCTATGGCTTGCACGACGCGCGCTTCGAGTTTCCGCGGAACGGACTGATTACGATTACGGGTCCGAACGGAGCTGGAAAGTCGACACTGCTAGGAATATTGGCGGGGCTGCGATCGCCGTATCACGGATCGTGTACTTTCGGCGGCAAGGAGGTTCGGCACTGGCCCAAACGCGAGTTTGCGCGGAAGGTCGCATTTCTACCCCAAAGCGTCCGGATGGAATTCCCGTTCACCGTGGAAGAAGTGGTGCTCATGGGGCGGACCCCGTACGCGAGCGGCTGGTTCCAGACTGCCGAAGACCGGTCGGCCGCGGAAGAAGCCATGACCACGACCGACACGCTGACGTTTCGCGGGCGCGATTTCCGAACGTTGTCAGGAGGCGAGGCGCAGAGAGTGATCCTGGCGTCGGCCTTGACGCAGCGGCCCGAGGCGCTGCTGCTGGATGAGCCGGCGACGCACTTGGATCTGCGGCATCAGTTATCGCTCTACCGACTGCTGGTGGAGCTTGCAAAGTCACTGTTAGTGGTGGCGGTGACGCACGATCTGAACCTGGCTCTGCGGTTCTCGGATCGAGTAATGGTGCTCGAAGATGGACGCGTAGCTGCGGATGGATTGCCGGCGGAGGTCCTGAATCCCGCGTTGATCGCGCGGGTGTTCGAAGTGCAAGCGACGGTGCACGCCAGATGGCTGACGTATGAAGCGTAGTGTTCTATCGTCGGCGGCGCTTTTAGTGATAGTGGTGATCGTCGCGCCGCTCCTGGGCAGTTCGCATATCGAACTGGGGCGTGCGTTTGCGGGGAGGTCGCCGGATCATGAAATTTTCTTTTACGCGCGGCTGCCACGGGTGATTCTGGCGCTGCTGGGCGGGGCGGCGCTGTCGGTAACAGGCGTACTCTTTCAATGTATGTTGCGCGATCCGCTGGCGGAGCCGTACACGCTGGGAGTGTCGAGCGGCGCGTCGGTTGGAGCCGTGATCGCGATCTGCCTGGGATGGCGTGCTACCGGTTTAGCATCGCTTGTGGGCGCGGCACTGGTATTGCTGATAGTCCTCGGCATGGCGGTCGAGGGGCGGCGGCTGTCATCGTTCACTCTGTTGCTGACGGGTGTGACGATGAATAGCATGGCGTTTGCGGTGATTCTGTTTCTTCACAATCTGGCGAGCTTCTCGCAATCCTTCGCGATTTCGCGTTGGTTGATGGGAGGACTCGACGCCGTCGAGTATTCGACGCTGGCGGGGTTGGCGGTAGTCGTTGTTGCCGCGAGCGCGCTGGTAATGGCGTATGCTCCACACTGGAACTTATTGGCCGTGGGCGATGACTGGGCTGCTTCTCGCGGCGTGTCGACCGTTCGGCTGACAGCACTAGGCTACATCGCGGGATCGGTGCTCACCGGTCTGGTAACGTCTCTCACGGGTCCAATAGGGTTCGTGGGATTGATCGTGCCGCATGCGCTGCGGCTGAAGCTGGGCGCGGACCATCGCGCGCTGCTGCCGTGTGCGTTTCTGCTGGGGGGCGCATTCCTCGTCGCATGTGACACGCTGTCGCGCACGGTGATCGCGCCGACGGAAATTCCGGTGGGCGTCCTCACGGCTCTGTGTGGCGGACCTTTTTTTCTGTGGCTGCTGAAGTCACGGAGGAGAAGCTTGTGGCTCTAGTGCTGGTGAGAGGCGGCGCGCGCAGCGAAAAGAGCCGCTGGGCTTTGGATCGGGCGCGGAAATGCGGTCAGGATGTGGGATCGTGTCGGATAATGCGCTGGCACGCGAGTTTCGCGACCGGGCTGGCAGGATGAATCAGCTTTTCGCGGAGGCTGCTGAGTCTACTGGATGGTGTTCGGGCTGGCGCTACGAGTGAAGTAATGGGATTCCGGGCGGCCATACGATTCCTGACCGTTGTGCCGGTGCATGGGGGCGATGTCGCGCCGGGCAGGGCGGCTGCCTTCTTTCCATTGGTTGGCGCGATGCTTGGCGCAGCAGGCGCCGGCGTGTATTTGCTGGCGGCGAAGGCGTTTCCGATTTCCATCGCCGCGCTGGCAACGGTCACGTTCTGGATCGCGATCTCGGGTGTACTGCACGAGGACGGGCAGGCGGACGTCGCCGATGCGGTGCGCGCCGGGCGGACGCGGGAGCGTGTTTTGTCGATCCTGAAGGACAGCCGCATCGGAACATACGGGGCCGTCGCGATTCTGCTGAGCGTTCTCGCGCGCTGGCAAGCGTTGGAATATCTGGCGACGCCGCGTGTCCTGGAAACGATGATCGCCGTGCAAGCAGTTCCGCGGGCGGCGATTGTCGCGACGGCGTGGTGCTCGCGGCCGGCGGGAACGGGTTTAGGATACGCGCTGGCATCGACGTTGAGTACGCCTGTGGCTGTGGCGGCGATGGCGCAAGGGGCTGCAGCCGCTCTGCTGTGCGGGTGGCGGCCGGGGCTCGCGATGATCGCGGGGTCGGTGCTTATCGTGCAAGCATCGCGCGGGTGGTTCTACCTGCGTGTGGGAGGCGTAAACGGAGATTGCCTCGGCTTCATCGAGCAGCTTATCGAGATTTTCATACTGGTGATGTTTGCGTGCAGGAGCTGTGCATGGTGAGCCCCGGGGCGGCTGGAGAAACTCGCTCTCAAGTCGGTTTGATCCAAGCCGGCGTATCTGCTATTGACGCAGCGCCGCCACCAGCGTCCCTGCCTGACGCAGCACGGTGAGCCGCGCGACTTCAAACGCATGCTGCGTGTCGTAATAGACGATCCACTTTTCCTGCTCCGCGGCGCGTGAAGCCTCGACCTGCGCCATGGTCACCTGTCCTTCGTCATAGCGGGTTAGATCCAGCGAAAGTTGTTCGCGCGCCAGGTCGAGATCGGCCCGTGCGAGTTTTTGCGCTGATTCCGTTCGGCGGATATCGCGATAGGCATGCTGCAGGTCGGCAGTGATGCGGCTGCGAGTCTGTCCGATCTGAGCGCGGATCTTGTCGATGTCCATCTGCGCCTGGGCCACATAGGCCGCGCTGCTGCGGCCAGTGAGGATCGGCACTTCGAAAGAGATGCCCAGTTCAAAGTTGTTGCGCTGGAATCGCGGGAAAAACTTGTCGTAGTTGTTGAAGCGTGAAAGCAGTGCGTACTGGGCGATCAGGTTGGCTTTGGGAAGGCGCTCGGCTTTGTAGCTCTTGATCTCGAGATTCTTGCCTTGCAGATTGGATTCCAGCCGTTTGATCTCGCGGCTGTTGTCGAGAGCCTGCTGGATGGCGCTCTCTTCCGAATCGATCTGGCCCGTCACGCGGCGATCTTCCTGCGCAGGCTGCACCCGATCGCCCGGATTGAAACCGAGTACTTGTGCGAGTGACGTTTCAGTGTCGGCAATGCTGTCGGCCAGTTCCGCGTGGCGTTGCTGGGCCTGGAGAACCTTGAGATCGGCTCTGCTGGACTCAATCGAAAGCTCGCGGCCCTCGCTAACGCGGACCGCGGTCAATTCGCGCACCCGCGTGAGACTTTGCAATTGTAGTTCGACCGCGGTCAGGCTGCGAGAAGCCTCCTCGGCATCAAAGTACAGGGAAGCCACGCGATAGGCCACCTCGTCTTGCCGCGCGCCGATATCGATCTCCGCGCCTCGCGCCGATTCGTTGGCCTGGGCCGCCCGCAGACCCTGCGGACGGTCGAAGATCGCCATCTGTGTCTTGGCCTGCAGGACGGCCGGCGCATTGCCGTCGATGCTCATCGGAAACCCGTTCGTGTAAGCCGCGCCGCTGCCGGCGAATACCTTCGGAACGAAGGGGTCCTTCATGATGGTGACCTGGGCGCGAGCCCGCTGCTGATCGAACCGCGCGAGAACGATGTCGGGGTTCTGCTGGAGCGCGATATCCAGGGCGCCGCGCAACGTGAGTGTGTGGACTTCGGCGACAGCACAAAGCGCCGACAGAAAAAAGACAGCAAGGGCTTTCATACCGCCCAGTGTAGCGGGACTAAGATCTACTTGTTAGGATGTTCCACCATGCGGCGGACGCGGTCGAGCTCCTTGCGCAGCTTGCGCTCGCGCAGCGTGATGAGGACGACGTAGATAAACATGATCAGCCACGCGGCACCGAGGCCGAGGAGCATGTATTGAACGTTCCTATTCACTTAGATCTCCGGGTGACATTATCCAAATCATTGGGCGTGTGCCATCCTGCGAAGCGTATCGATTTCACGGGCGAAAGATTCCTGCCGCATACGCACCATCACCAGGATGATGGAAAAGCAGGCCAGAGCCAGGACATTCCACCAAATAGGGGCTTCCATCCCCGCAGCCATGCCGCCGCCGTTGCGGATGGAAAGCACGGGTTGAGGGTGCTGGGTGGTCCACCACTCGATCGATTTGTAAGATATGTACGCATTCACGCTGCCCAGAATGCTGACCACGGCCGCGAAGCGAGCACGCTGATTAGGTTCGTCGACAGCGCGGCGCAACATGAGATATCCGCCGAATATCAACCAGCAAACCAGCCACGACGTGAGCCGATAATCCCAGGCCCACCACACGCCCCAAATGATGCGCGCCCAGATGCTGCCGGTGGCCAGACCGATGGACGCGAACACCAGCGAGACTTCGGTGACGCTGGCCGCCAGCGCGTCATAGCGCAGGTCCTTGGTGACCAGGTACCCGATGCTGAACAACATCCCGAGGCCGAATCCCGACATGCCCAAAATGTTCGCAGGTACGTGAAAATAGATGATCCGGTAGATGGCGCCCTGGTTCAGCTCATCGGGGAGCTTGGTGAAGATGGTATTCATGTTCCAGGCCAGCAGGGCCCCGGCAAAGACTGCCAATCCAATGATGATTTTTTCCCGCATGTTTGTTCATCCTACTAGAACGGTATCCACAAAAACCACAGCTAGGGTCGTAAAGATGATATCGAAGGCCACCAGGAAGCGTACTCCGAAACCCATGGCGGTTCCGGCCAGTATATTGGTGGTGACGGTCATGGCCGCAATCAGGACCGGAATCATCATGGGATAGACGAGCGTCGGCAGCATTAGTTCCCGCAATCGAAGGTTAACCGTCAGCGCGCTGAAGAGTGTTCCGATGATGGTGAGCGCCCAGGTCCCCAGCACCATCACCAGGAAAAGCGGGGCGAAGCGAGGGGGCCAGGTGTTGTAAAAGAGTCCAAACACCGGCAGACTAAACAGCTCCACAGCGAATAGCATCGCGAAATTCGCCAACGCCTTGCCGACGAACAGGGCCGGAGAAGAGACGGGCGAGGCGATGAGCGCATCCAGACAGTCGTTTTGAAGTTCGCGCGCGAAGCTGCGATTCAGCACCAGCGCTCCGGCGAAGGCGTAGGTCATCCATAGGAGACCGCTCCCGAATTCGCGGATCTGATCGGAGGAGGGATCGAAGGCGAAGGCGAACAGCAGTAGGATGACGACGGAGAAGGCAATCGAAGCGTTCCAGGCCTCTTTGGTGCGCAGTTCGGAATGCAGATCCTTGGCCATGATGGTCCACACCTGACGAAAGAACAATCAATTGTCTCCGTAGGTCCGATACAACCATCCCGTATCGTCGAGCATTTCCTGCATGCGCTCGCCGGTATGCACGATCTGGCCGCGCTGAAGAAGCGCCACGTGCGACGCCAGCTCCAACGCCTCGCGCAGCTGATGCGTGGACATGATAATCGTCCGGCCGCGATCACGCATGCTCTGGATCATCGACTGGAGCACCGCAATCGCCCGGTCGTCGAGCGCAGTGAACGGCTCGTCAAGCAGCAGCACTTCGGGATCGTGGAGAAACGCACGCCCCACGGCCAGGCGCTGGCGCATGCCCCGCGAAAACTCGCGAGCCAAGCCGTCGCGGACACGGGCGAGACCCACGCGCTCCAACATCTCATCGGCGCGCTTGCGTGGATCGGGGAGGCCGTACAAGCGCCCGAAGAGAGTGAGATTTTCAATCGCCGAGAGCTCGTCGTAAAGCGCGATACCGTGGCCAAGAACCCCGATACGTTGGCGCGTCGACTGCTCGCGGGCATCGGCGCCTTGGATCTTGACGGTCCCTCGCGAGGGCCGCGAAAGTCCGGCGATGATCCGCAGCAAGGTGGTCTTGCCGGCTCCGTTGCGGCCCAGCAATGCCAGGGTGGATCCAGGCTCGATGTTCAGGCCCACCGCGCGGAGCGCAGGAAAGTCGCCGTAATATTTCCAGACGTCGGAAATTTCAAGCGCGTTCACGCCGCGCCCTTGCGGTAGAGAAGCGTGCCGCCTAGCGCTAGGATTCCAAAGGTGAGACCGAGCACCCAATACATTTTGTCGTAAATCCGAGCCAGAATTTCGGTGGTCTTCGGCTGGCCGGTATCTTCCTCGGGCGCCTCTTTGCTCTGACGCTCGCGGATGGAACCAGTG
Source organism: Bryobacteraceae bacterium (assembly GCA_025980665.1). Lineage (GTDB taxonomy): Bacteria > Acidobacteriota > Terriglobia > Bryobacterales > Bryobacteraceae > Palsa-187. The sequence continues at coordinate 35,250 of JAICXC010000015.1, read as the reverse complement.
CCCTCGATCTTGACCTCGAACGAAGTGCCCGGCACTTCAAACAGGCGCGCCTGAACATCCTGCTCGACTCCAGCTTCCTTGATTCCGTTGCCGGTAAGGTGAACCGATGCCGGAGTGACAACCATGGTCGGGCGATCGCCCTGGACGACCTTAGCAGAGAACGTATCGGATGCGGGCAGCGTGTAGTGCATGTCGAAACGCGTCTCACCCGGCCGGGCGGGATAATCGATTTTGAAGGCGCCGGGTTTGGCGGCTTTCACGGCCTGCCGTTGGATGGTCATCTGCGTGGGCGGTGTCACGCTCACCTGCACCTTGTCGCCGGCGCCCTTGGGTGGATAAAATTGCGCCGTGCCGTTAGAGGGATCCTCAAATGTCACGGTGGATTCGTTGCGGATCAGGAAAGTCTCGCTGATTTCGAGCGAGGTGGGGCTAGGCTCGATCATGATGAGATGCGCCATCTGCATCCCCTGCGGTGGTTTCGTGGCGGAGTCGAACACCTGGAACTGGATGCCGGTAGTCGGACGGCCGGGTGGCTGCACTTGCGTGTAGGTGATGCCCTTGTAATCGACCTGCAGCAGGGCGGGCGGCGGCGGAAGTTCGTGATCGATGCTGAACTTGCCGTTCGCATCCGAGGTGGCCGTAGCGATGGCCTGCATCCCGCCCGCGCCGGGCTGTACCAGAGAGATAGCAACCGAAGGTTGCGGCTTACCAGTGGTCCCGTTGACCACGGTGCCTTCGATGGCGCCGAAGAGCGAGGCAGGAATGAGAAGGAGCGCGAGCGCCAATGTTGAGAGATGTCTCATGACATCGCCTTTCCGCACTCGCCACAAAACTTCAAAGGATCGGGGAACTTCGCGTTGCAATGCGGGCACACGGTTCCGGGAGTTGGTTTCGGCGCCACCGCTTTTACGGGGGTGGGCGGCGCTCCCGAACTCACCTTTTCGATCTCTGCCAGCACACCGGCCAATTCCTTCTGCAAGCCGACTTTAGTCTGCTGGTAATCGGCGTCGGAAAGTTTGCCGACGCGATATTCGAATTGCAGATCGCGCAGGTTTTCATAAATCGCGGCGCGACGCTCGTCCAAATGCCGCGTAGGAGATAGCGGCTCGGGAGCCGGCATGTCCTTATCGCGAATGGAAAACGTGAACAGCACCGTAGTGGCGATCAGCAGAATGGCTGCGGCTAGCAACATGTTCAGTCGGAACTAATCTTGGTCAACCCTAGCGCTATTCCAACTTCGACAGGTCTTTTTCGATCTGATCATGATAGCGCGAGAGCGCGGCGTCGTCTCCGGCGGGAACCGCGGGCGCGGGACGAACGTGCCGGTAATACCGGATCGACAAAACCACGATTACGAGTCCAAGAGCGAGCGCGAGATAGGGAGTCGCGTTACCCCACGGACCAGGCGAAACCGCCAGAACGCCGGCGCCGTTTTCGGCCACAAATTGATCCAGGACCTGGCCCTCCGACTTACCTTCCTTCTGCATGCTCGCGATGCGGATCCGGGCGGCCTTGCAGACCGGACAAAGGCCACTGGGGGGCATGACGCAATCCATGCGCAGATGGCAGCCGCAATTGCAGTTGAGCATTCCGGCGACGTGCATTACAGCCGGACTTTCGTAGTCGGTGGCGGACTGAGCCAGGCACAGCGCCGTGGCCACGGCCACGAGAAGGCCGGCTTTCCACGTCCTAGCTATCGAAGTTCTAGCCATCAATGTTCTGCGCATGTTGTCCTACTTCTTTACGACTCACGCCAATGACTTCGGTGCGCGGGAACACCAGCTTGGTCTTGCTGGGGATCAGGCAGATGATGGTGCCGAACAGCACCACCCAGTAGCCGATCCACACCCAGCTCACCAGCGGATTCACGTACACCTGAAGGATGACGTTGCTGTTGTTGGCGCCTGGTCCGGCGTAGTTGATATAGAGGTCTTCGTTCAGGCGGCGCCGCAGAGCGATGTCATGCGTCGGAGTCTGGGATGCGAAATAGAAACGCTCCTCCGGCATCATCATGGGGAGCTCTTGGCCATTCTTGGTCACCGCGATCTTAGGCCGGCCCCAGCTATAGTTCTCGTTCATGCCCTCTTCGAATCCGACCACCTTAAGCGTGTATGCGCCCAGCTGCATCGATCCGCCCTGCGGCAGCTCCACGGTGGTGTCCTTGTTGAAGGCGGCTCCCGTGAATCCCACGAACAGGATCACGATGCCGACATGCACCAGATATCCGCCGTAGCGGCGCGTGTTGCGATGCGTCAACTGGACCATCGACACCAGCAGATTCGATCCGCTCTTGCCGCTGATGGCTTTGGCGCCCTTGAAGAATTCGATCGCCACGGTCACCAGCACGAACGCGCACAGCCCGAACGACATCAGCGCGTAGAAGCTGCGAATCCCGGCGGCGAACAATGCGAGTGAGACGAATAGGCCCGAAAGGGCCGGCCACATAAACGACCGCTTCAAACTCTCAAACGAGCTGCGGCGCCAGGCGATCAACGGGCCGACTCCGGTCAGTAGCAGCAGGAACATCCCGATAGGAATGTTCACGCGATTGAAGAAAGGCTTATCGACGCTGATCTTCTCACCCATGATGGCCTCGGTGATGACGGGGAACAGCGTGCCCCACAGCACCGCGAAGCAGCCCGCGAGCAAAATCAGGTTATTGAACATGAAGCTCGATTCGCGCGAGAGAACGCTCTCCATCTGCGATTCGCTCTTCAGATATTCCAGGCGGCTGAGGATCAGGTACACCGTCAGCGAGATACTGATCGCCATGAATCCGACGAAGTATTTCCCAATGGGGCCTTCGGAAAACGCGTGGACAGACTGCACAATGCCGCTGCGGGTAAGGAATGTTCCAAAAATGCACAAGAAGAAGGTGGAGGAAACCAGCACCATGTTCCAGACCTTCATCATGCCCTTCTTTTCCTGCATCATGACCGAGTGCAGGAAGGCCGTCGCGGTGATCCAGGGCAGCAGCGAAGCGTTCTCAACCGGGTCCCATCCCCAGTAGCCGCCCCAGCCGAGCACCGCGTAAGCCCATCCCATGCCGAGCAGGACGCCGGTGGTCTGAAACATCCAGGTGACCAGGGTCCAGCGGCGGGTAGTCTTGATCCATTCATCGCCAGGCTGTTTGGTGGCTAGCGATGCGATCGCGAACGCAAACGGCGCAATGAATCCGACGTAGCCCAGGTACAGCATGGGCGGATGGATCACCATCGTCCAGTATTGGAGCAGGGGATTCAGGCCCTGGCCGTCGCCGATATCGACGATGCCGCGGCCGGCGGCGATCATCTTGAAGGGGCTGGCCACGAATCCGTTCAGGATCAAAAAGAAGATCTGCGTGAACATCAGCACCGCGATCACATACGGCATCATTTCGCGGAACTTGCGGCGGTTTTGAAATACGATGATGGCGGCGTAGGTCGACAGCAGCCAGGACCACAACAGGAGCGAGCCTTCCTGGCCGCCCCACCAGGCCGCGACCTTGTACTGCATCTGCATGGTGTGGTTGCTGGTGGCCCACACGTAGGCCATGCGGAAATCGCCCTTGATCAGCGAGTAGAGGAGAACTCCGGCGGCGCAGGTGAGCAGAGCCCACACGCAATAGACCGCGCGTTGCGCGCTGATCCCCAGGAAGGGACGCTTGGCCCATTTGCCCACCAGCGATCCGATAAACGCGTACACCGCGAAACAGAACGCCAGGAGAATCGCCAGCGAGCCGATATTTTCCATAATTAGAGTCCGAAAAAACTTAGCCGCGCGTCACAGGAGCCACCGGCTTGGCTTCATACTTCGAAGCGCACTTAGCCTGGAGTTTGGTGGCATGGAACACATTGTCGGAGCCGAGCTTGCCATCGACCAGAGCCTGGCAAGGTGCGTTGTCCTTGAACGTGTCGGGCAGCGGATCCGTTCCGCTATAGATAACATTAAGGCGCCGCTTCACTCCGTCTTTCTGCTGCACCAGAACAAAATGCACATCGCGTCCATCGCGGCTGATCGAATTTAGCTCGACGTCGCCGCCCACGCGCAGGCGCTTATCCACCTTTTCGTTGGGCGCGAGTCTCTCCAGTTCGGCGATTTCCTTGTAGTAGCTGGCGGTCTCTTTGACGCCGCCCGCCGCAAGCCATCCCAGGGTGCCCAGAATCACCGCGATAATCAGCCCGAACTTGATGTTTTTGTTCATGGGAATTTGCTCTACGTAACAGTATACCGCTTACTTTGAATCGTTCTGTTTACGCCTTTAGTTTTCGCGTGCCCGAGGAGCTCCGGTACTGTGGCACAGCAGGCATCCTACCTTGGCGTCCGCCGAAGCGATGGTGTACATCTGCCCGCGCATGGTCCAGGACTGATAGCTTGTCCCATGATAGGAGCCGCTTTTGACGAACGCATGCCGGCCATCGCCTTCCATGGGGATTTTGGAGACCACCAAGGTGGCATCCATGCCAGCGACGCGATACGAGATCTCGGCTGTGGGGGTACCTTTCCGGTTCACATAGGCTCCGATAAGCTGAACCGACGAAGCCGTGCGGACCGGCAGAGGAACGTCCATCCCGGTATCGGACTTGACCCATGTGCGGATCTCGGAAAGATCCGCCGATCGAAACTGAAGCTGATCCGGCGTGCGGCTCAATGCGCCAACGGCGCGCTCCTCACCGCTGATCTCGCGATTCTGCCAGATCGTCACTCCCGCTACGATGGCTATCGTTGCGAGCGCGGCTGCGGCCCACTGCCAAGTCATTCCTCCACGGCTAGGCCGCAACTTAACCACGTGGGTGTTATGCACGCGGTCCCACAATTCGTCAGGCGCCTGGACCGGACCCAGGTGCCGGCTTAGCTCCGTTTCATGCAAGTCCTTCTTCATGTTTCCTGCCTTCATTACTGCCTTACCTCTCGTGGCCTCAAATAGGACAGGCGCCGCTCCAGCGCCTTATGGGCGCGGTTCAGGCGCGACGCTACTGTGCCCCTGCGGCAACCCAGCAGGTCCGCGATTTGTTCGTATGAGAGACCGTCGGTATAACGCAGCACGACCACAATCCTTTGTTCTTCGGGCAACTGGGCCACTACCTGCTGGACGCGCTCCGTTTGCTCCTCCCGGAGCAGATCTTGTAGAGCGCTTTCACGGGGCGCCCGGAACACGTCCAGCGCTTCCTCCAACCCTTCCTCTAGCAGCGGCAAGAATCGCCTCCGCTTGCGGTGATGATCCAGACAGGTGTTGACCACCAGCCGGTACAGCCACGATTCGAAGCTGGAATCGCCCCGAAACTGGCCGATGTTCGACAGGAGCTTCACAAACGTATCCTGGGCGATATCCATGGCGGCCGTCGAATTTCCCGAATAGCGTAGCGCAATCGAGTAGACCCGATCCTTATGAGTCTCAAAAAGCACACGAAACGCGTCGTCGTCGCCACGCTGACAGGCCTCAACCACATCGCGGTGATTCACACCCAGGACCATGCCGATTTCACCCGGTAAGACGTTCGATAGCGGGGGTTTCTTCCCTGGTTTTTCGCTGGGAGGCATACCACCCTCACTTTACACGGAATCAGACGTTACTGCTTTGATTCGTGGCACTTAACGCAATGACTATCGGCCGCGAAGGAAGTTCCTCCCACACGGTGACAGAACGCACAGGCGGTTCCTTCCGCCTCGGCCACGCGATGCAGGGCCTTGCCGTAATTAATCGGCGCGCGCGACTGAGGAAAGATTTTGGTATGGCAAACCGTGCAATTGCCGTTGACCCGCTCATAGTGCAGTTTGTGGGTAAAGGTCACCTTTCCGTACTTGTTATCGAAAACGATGGTATCCGGTGGCGGGATGTCGGTCCGCAGCGGCGCCTGTGTGATTTCGACGGGCGTGGCCTTGGAAACCGGCGCCTGCACCGTCGGGGCCGTGACCATGAACCAGACAGTCGCGATCAAGCCTCCGACGAGGATGACACCGAGGATAATCTGCAGAGCGCGCATCTGTTTAGTTTATGCCACCACTCGTAAGTGATGGTGGCACTTGGGCGCTCGCGACCCGGCTGGGAGGGATGGTACCTTGGTATTTACCCCCCATGTTGAAAGCCAAAGTAGACGCTCCTGACGACCTCAATCCTCTGGAGACTTCCGAGTGGGTGGAAGCTCTCGACGAGATGATCGACGAGGCAGGGCCTGACCGGGCCAGCTACCTGCTCGAACGCCTGATGGAACGCGCAGCGAACCTCGGCGTACAAGTCCCCTTGCGCTGGAATACCCCCTATATCAACACCATTCCGCCTGAGGAAGAAGTCGCCTATCCGGGCGACCGCGCCATCGAGCGGCGGATCAAAAGCCTGGTCCGGTGGAATGCCACCGCCATGGTGGTTCGCGCTAACAAATACGACGCGAATATCGGCGGCCATTTAGCGACGTATGCGTCGCTGGCGACGATGCTCGAGGTCGGGTACAACCATTTTTTCCGGGGCTCCTATCCAGGGCCTGATGGGACCAAGTTGCCGGGCGATTTCGTGTACTTCCAGGGCCATGCTTCGCCGGGCGTTTACAGCCGGGCTTACCTTGAAGGGCGGCTCAGCGAGAAGCATCTGGAAAATTTCCGCCATGAGCTGCGGGACCACCCGGGATTGTCGTCATATCCGCATCCCTGGCTGATGCCGAACTTCTGGCAATTTCCGACGGTGTCCATGGGACTGGGCCCGATCGCGGCGATCTATCAGGCTCGCTTCATGCGGTATCTGGAGAATCGCGGTGTGATTCCCGCGACCGGGCGTAAGGTTTGGGCGTTCATCGGCGACGGTGAAACCGACGAACCGGAAAGCTTGGGCGCGACCACGCTCGCTTCGCGCGAGCGGCTGGACAACCTGATCTTCGTGGTGAACTGCAACCTGCAGCGGCTGGATGGCCCTGTGCGGGGCAACGGCCACATCATTCAGGAGCTGGAGGCTGCGTTCCTGGGCGCCGGATGGAACGTCATCAAGGTGGTCTGGGGCGCGGGTTGGGACGATCTACTGGCCCGCGATTCGAGCGGTTTGCTGATCAAGCGCATGCACGAATGCGTGGATGGCGAATACCAGACCTTCCGCGCGAACGACGGGGCTTTTCTCCGGAAAGAGTTCTTTGGCAAGTATCCTGAGCTGCTGAAACTCGTGGAGCACATGAGCGACGACGAGCTGTGGAACCTTCGCCGCGGCGGGCTCGATCCCATAAAAGTGTTCAACGCCTACCGGCGCGCCATGATGGCGCAAGGCCAGCCCACGGTAATTTTGGCTAAGACCGTGAAGGGCTACGGGCTGGGGGAGATCGCCGAAGGCAGGATGACAGCGCATCAGCAGAAGAAGCTCACCGATTCCGATCTGATAAAGATCCGCGACCGGTTCAGTCTTCCGCTCAGCGATGAGATGGTTCAGCACGTCGATTTCTACAGGCCGGCGGAAGATTCCGTCGAGATGAAGTATCTGCGGAGCAGAGTGGAAGCGCAGGGAGGCAGCCTGCCGGAGCGCAAGGTCAAGCCGATCGAGATCAAGGCGCCGCCGCTCGAAATTTTCCACGATGTTACGGGCGGTTCTCGTGATCGCGAAGCCTCCACGACAGCGGCGTTTGTCAGCATCCTGAAGGCTCTGTTCAAGACCGAGATCGGCAAGCTAGTGGTGCCCATCGTTCCGGACGAAGCCCGAACGTTTGGAATGGAGTCGCTATTCCGGGAGCGCGGCATTTACGCCAGCCAGGGGCAGAAGTATAAACCTGTGGACTCGAACGTCCTGCTGTACTACAAGGAAGCCAAGGACGGGCAGATTCTCGAAGAAGGCATTACCGAGGCGGGCTCGATGGCTTCGTGCATCGCTGCCGGTACGGCTTACGCCAACTACGGCGTGCCGATGATTCCGTTCTTCATTTACTATTCGATGTTCGGATTCCAGCGCGTAGGCGACCTGATCTGGGCCTTCGCCGATTCACGCGGTAAAGGGTTCCTGATGGGCGGCACCGCCGGGCGCACGACACTGCTCGGCGAAGGATTGCAGCATCAGGACGGCCATAGTCCGGTGCACGCCAGCACCGTGCCGACGTGCATCACCTACGATCCGGCGTATGCCTATGAGCTGGCCGTGATCGTGCAGGACGGCATCCGTCGCATGTATCAGGAAATGGAAGATCACTTCTACTACCTAACCGTCTACAACGAAAACTACGTGCAGCCTCCGATGCCGGAAGGCGAGCACATCCGCGAAGGGATTCTGCGCGGGCTGTATAAATACAAGCCGGCGGAAAAGGGTCCCGCGATCGCTCAACTATTCGGCAGCGGTCCAATGTTGAATGAAGCATTGAAGGCTCAGAAAATCCTGGCCGAGCGATATGAGGTCGCGGCGGATGTCTGGTCGGTGACCAGTTACAACGAGCTTCGCCGCGATGCTCTGGAGAGCGAGCGCTGGAACCGGCTGCATCCTGCTGAACCGCGCAAGACTCCTTATATTGTGACGGCGCTTGAAGGCTCGAACGGCCCGATCATCGCTTCGTCGGATTACATGAAGATCATCCCGGATCAGCTCGCACAATGGCTGCCGGGACGGCTGAATTCGCTGGGGACGGACGGGTTCGGTCGCAGCGAGAATCGCGAGCATCTGCGCGCGTTCTTCGAGATTTCGGCGGAAGCAATCGTGCAAGCCACGCTGTCGGCGCTGGCTCGCGAAGGTAAGATCGACGCGAAGAAAGCCGCGGCGGCGGTCGCGGAGATGGGTTTCGATCCGGAGCGCAAAGATCCTGCCAGAACGTAGGTGTCGTGCGCGACTCATCCCGCAAAACAGCATTGGCTGAAGCCGAGCGATATCTAACGGCAATCAAATCAGCCCTTCTGAGGGAGTGGGATTCAATTGGCGTTAAAGATGTTCCTCAGGCACAGGATGAGTATGATTCTTACGCGCCCCATATCTACACGTTATTAATCACTGGCCGTTCGCAGGAGCTTTCCGACTATCTCTGGAGCGTAGAGACTGAGAACATGGGTCTCACGGGCGACCGTCAGGCGACAGAAAGCTTTGCGGAGCGACTGATGCGCATCCCGCGCGAGATCGAGGAGAGCTAGTTAATCGCCGCGAATGAACGCAAATGTTCATTCATTCATCGCGAGATCAGCCGCGGATCCGGATTCTTTTCGGGTCCGCCACGACCAGCTTTCCGTCCAGGTTCATTCTGGCTAATCGAAGAATCGTGGAACGGAGAAGGACATCGATTGCTCCCTCAGTTGCCGGATGAACTTTGAGGCGTATCACGCCCGGCGTGTTTGACGGAGGGTAGCGCAAGACATTCGCAAAGTCGGCATCGAGCGTAACGAGTATCCTGCCGTTTTCGATTGCGAAAGCGCGGACCACGGAATCGTCGGCTCCAGAAAGTCCGCATTCAACGACAGAAACGGCATCGTGCCCCAGCTCGCGAAGCGCGCGCGTGTGAAGCGGAGACAGATTCTCATCCAGCAGCAGCTTCACGCTTCAGCAAGGATGACTTCTTCAGCGGCCAACGCCGCGGCGTATTCCAGACACGCGCGTAGGTCCTCAATGGCGAGTTGTGGGTAGGCGGCAAGCAGTTGTTCAAACGTTTCCCCAGCCGCCATTTTTTCCAGCAAAAGGTAGACCGGGATGCGAGTACCTTTCACGCACGGCTTCCCCAGCATCACCGAGGATTTAGCTTCGATACGTTCAGGAAACTTCATGCTGCAACTTTACCATAGGGCCGAATAAAGCGGATCATTCGTACCGTAAGGCTTCGGTGGGATTCAGCCGCGCTGCGCGATTGGCAGGGAGCAGCCCGAACACTAGTCCCACCAGCATCGAAACGACCAGCGCCACCACAATCGAGGTGATCGAAATGGGGATTTTGACGTCGTCTACGTAATGGTTCACCGCCAACGGAACGGCCACCCCTAATGCGACGCCGGCCAGGCCGCCGCCCAGACTGATCAGCACGGCCTCGGCAAGAAACTGCTCGAGCACATTGCGCCTTGCCGCCCCCACTGCCATGCGCAGGCCGATCTCCCGCGTCCGCTCCGTCACCGTTACCAGCATGATATTCATGATGCCGATCCCGGAAATGATGAGAGCGATCGCGCTGACCATAATGAGCACCACGGTCATGATCTTCGCGATATTCTTTGCGGCGTTCAGAATCTCCGAAAGATTTTCGACTTTGTAGCGTGCACCGGCGCGGTGCCGCCCTTCAATCACCGTCCGGACCAGTTGCGTCACTGCCTCTACGTCAGCCGTGGAGTGAGCCTGAACGTACAGAGGATCGACTCGCTCGAGCGGCGCGAAGTATTTGAGAACCGTGATGGGAATCAGAACGTTTTCGCCGGTGATTTCCGATTGTCCAAAGCTAGTCGTCCGCTCCTTGAAAGTGCCGATGATCTCGAACTGCAGGCCATGCAGCTTTACCGTTTGTCCCACGGCCTGTGATTGCCCCCCAAAGAGCCGCTTCGCCAGACGCTCGGTCAACATCGCGACATGATTGCGGTTTTCGATGTCGCCGGCGTCCACGAATCGTCCGGCCAGAAGGGCCAGATTGCGCACCTCCGGATAATACTGGTCGGCGCCGATGATGGAAACGTCTTCGTCGTGTCCCTGGATGCGCATCTGGTCGAAATTATTCATGACGCCGGTGGCGGCCACTATGCGCGAGCCTAGCTGATCGCGCACCGCTTGCACATCGGCGACCTTAAGGTAATCGGCATCGGCGACGGCCATGGCTGGGTTGTTCCCGCCGTCGAATTGCGCGTAAATCATGTTCGATCCGATGGCCTGAATTTGATCCAGGACGTAATCGCGGCTGGTAAGCGAAATGGTGACGACCAGGATCACGGAGGCATTGCCGATGACCAGGCCAAGGGCCGTGAGGAACGCTCGGAACTTGTTGGCTCGAAGCGCCTGAATGCTGGATCGCAGGGCTTCAAAGTGAAACATGCGGATAGAAAATCAGTGCCCGGCTTCGCTAAGGAGCGTACGGGCGTCCTCACGCGGCGGGTCATCCGGCGTCAGGGGGCTGGCGAGGTAGCGCTGCAGCAATTGACGGGCGTCGGCGAGATTGCGTTTTTGCTGGATGTAGGTTTCGGCGCGGGCAAACATCACTTCCGGGCTATTGGGCGCCATGTGGGCGGCTTCCTCAAACTTCTCGTCGCTCTCTTTGACTCGGCCCCGATCGGAAAGGAATTTTGCCAGATCGATCAGGGGTCCTACCTGGCGCGGGGCAAGAGCGACCGTGCTCCTCAACTGCTGCTCGGCCGCATCGTAGCGTTTCTGTTTGCCTTCCAATTGAGCGAGCGCGTGGTGGCCTGCGGGCATGTCCAAAGTGGCAATACGCTTGGCCAGAGTTTGCGCTTTTTCGATTCCCCCCCCCAGGAAACTGGGCGCTTCCAGGTAATATTCGAAGAGATTGGAGGCAGCTTCTCGATTGTAGGGATCGAGCTCCACAGCTTGCTCGAAATACTGGCGAGCTTTTTTGGCGTTTCCGGGCGCGGTAAGCATGCTGCCGGTTTCGGCGCGCCGTCCATAGACATTGCCTAAAAGACGGTGCAACTCGGAACTTCGTGGCGCCAGGGCCAGGGCCTTCTCAAACGCCTCGCCGGCTTGTTTATACTCCCCTTGCATGAAGTAGCATTGCCCGATGAGCTGGAGCGTATCCACGTCTTGGTTGGGGATCCCGTCAAGAACCGACAATGCTTGCGAATATTCCGTGCGCTGGTAGAGTTCGTGGGCGCGTTCCCACGCGGGTGTCTTCGCCAGTGCCGAACCAGCCGAGACAGCTATGGTCAACAAGAAAGCCAGTAATCCCCGCATCGCACCCTTTGGTTGTATTCTATATCAATTTGGACGCAGCAGACCGCCCTCAGGATGCAGTTATTGGCCGCGCTGGGATGGCAGTACCGATCCAAAGGTACTTCTACTGGACAGAAAATAAGACCTTCTGACGTCGGGGCTATGGCTTTTCCACAGGTCCCCGGCTATGATGTGGGCGTGTCCCAGGCAACTGCTCGCCACAAACCGGTACTCCTAGTGGCGATTTCGGCCGAGGATTTCGCGCGGGCGAGGCGCGCGCTGGTATTTAAATGGCTAGGCGTTGGGCTGCTGCTGGTCCTCAGCGGGGTTTTGATGTACCAACGACTGGCGTCGTCGCACGACGGACAGAAGGCCTTGAACGATGGCGAACAGATGCTCAGGGTGGGGCGTTACGCGGAGGCAATTACAGCCTTCGATCTTGCTCTGGCGGCCGACAGAGGTCTCACAAATGCGTACCTGTTCCGAGCGCGTACCTATGCGGCCATGAACCAGACCGAAGCCGCGATACGGGATTTCACCAAAGTCATTCAACTCCAACCGGGCAGCGCCGGGGCTTTCGTGGAGCGCGCCGCAGTGTACCTTGGAGCCGAGGAATACCCCTCGGTCATCGCGGATTGCAGCGAGGCTCTTCAGCGAGATCCTGAACTCAGCTACGCGTATATGTTGCGTGGAATGGCAGAGCGTCGGAAAGGCAATATTTCACGGTCGCTCGAGGATTTCGACCGCGCGGTGGAACTCGCCCCAGGAATGGAAACGTATTTCCAGCGGGCGGCCACTTATCAGTCATTGGGTGAACATCCGAAGGCTATGGCGGACCTGGATCAGGTAGTTGCGATTTCTCCGTCCAGCCCGATTGGATACTTGGCGCGTGCGAGGTCCCGCGAGGCTCTGGGAGACGTCCCCGGCGCACGCAGCGACCGGGAGGCGGGCCGCCAGCTGGAAAAGCCGCCTGCGGATCGGTGAAGCTGTAGATACTGCACGGCCTTTTGATCCAACCCGGCACCTTGTAGTATGCTGTACATGGAATCCCAACCAGCTTGCTGGAGGTCCCTCAACGCATGCTTACCTCACTTCGCAGACTTTTCGCTTTCGCTCCTTTGTTCGTGTTCGCGGCCGTCGGATGGGCGCAGACCTCGAACATCCAGGGGGATGTGCTAAACACCGACGGCAAGCCGCTTCAGGGCGCGCAAATCAAGCTCGATCGTACCGACATCAAGCAGAGCTTTAACGTCAAGACCGATAAGAAGGGTCACTTCCTATACGCCAATCTGCCGACGGGCGTATACAACATCACGGTTATCGTGAACGGGAAGGAAATGGGAACGATGACCGGCATGCATTCGCGGCCGGGCGACAACCCGCCGCTCGAGTTCGATCTTTCGAAGGTAGCGGCTGCTAATGCGGCGGCCGCGGCGGCAGGTCCCGCTCCGGGAGCAGCGCCAGCTCCGGGCCAAGCCAAGCCAGAAGCTGGGATGACCAAGGAGCAGCGCGCTGAATACGAAAAGAAGTTGAAGGAACAAGAAGAGGCGATGGCGAAGGACAAGGCGCTCCAGGACGCCTTCAACACCGGCATGGAAGCCAAGAACGCCAAGAACTATCCGCTGGCGATCGAGAATCTGGAGAAGGCTTCGACCATGGCCCCCAACCAGCACGTGGTGTGGGCGCAACTGGCGGAATCCTACATTAGTCTGAGCGATACCAAGACGGGCGCGGAGCAGCAGGCAGCCATCGAAAAGGGCATCGCAGCTTACGCCAAGGCTGTCGAAATCAAGGTCGACGACCCCAACTATCACAACAACTATGCGCTGGCGCTGGCCAAGGGCAAGAAGATGGATCAGGCCCAGGCTGAACTGACCAAGGCGGCGCAACTGGATCCGTCGCAAGCTGGCAAGTATTATTACAATCTGGGCGCGGTGTACGTGAATACCAACCAGAGCCAGGCGGCGGAAACCGCATTCAAGAAGGCCATTGAGCTGGATCCAAACTACGCCGACGCGTACTACCAACTCGGCTTGGTTCTGATCGGGCGGGCGACGGTGGGCGCGGATCAAAAGATGGTGGCTCCCGCGGGTACCACGGAGGCGTTTCAGAAGTACCTGGCGTTGAAGCCGGACGGGGCGAACGCCGAAGGCGCGAAAGCACTGCTCGAATCGTTAGGCAGCACGGTGCAGACTACCTTCGAGCGTCCCGGCGCGAAGCAGCCCGCGAATCAGAAAAACAATCAAAAGAAATCGAAGTAGCGCGCAGTCATGCGGCTGATCCTCTACGTGATCGTCGGGGTCGTCATTCTGACCCTGTTGCGATCAGTGTTGGAGGCGGTCGGCAAAGCTTTCTCCAGCGCGGGCTCGCCGCCAGGTGCGCCATCGGCGGGCGCTCCGCGGAGCCAAGCTCCTCAGTCCCTCAAAAAAGACCCCGTATGCGGGACATTCGTATCCACGGCCACGGCGATCCAGAAGAGTAAAGGTGGAGAGACCTACTATTTCTGTTCGGCCGAGTGCAGGGATAAGTTCTAGCGGGGTAGTGTTCTTAAACACACCCAGTTTCCCGATTTCGGACAGCGGCACCTGGCACGCTATTGGCGTCAAACGACTTCGCGCGGAAGCCAGATTGCACTGAGTAACGCACATGCTAATGCAGGACCTTCGTTACGCACTACGCGGATTGCGGCACAGTCCAGGATTCACCCTGACGGCGGTGCTAACGCTGGCTCTGGGAATTGGTGCGAACACGGCGATTTTCAGCGTTCTCAATGCAGTGCTGCTGCGACCGCTGCCGTTCGGCGAGCACGCGAAGTTGGTCTGGGGCTGGGGGAAGACGGAGGGAACTGACATTGCCGGAATCGGGCCTCCTCCTTTCCGCGATTACCGCGCGCAGAATCGCACTTTCGAGCAACTCGCAGCAATGGAGGTGTGGACCTCGAGCGTAGCACTTACGGGTGAGCAGCAGCCCGAGCAATTGAAGGAAGGAGTCGCCTCGGCGAACTTTTACGACGCACTTGGTCTAAAGCCGATAGTCGGCCGCGGCTTGGTGGAAGCCGATGAGAAGGAAACGTTGCCGCAAGTAGTGATTCTCGGACGCGGTTTCTGGCAGCAGCACTTTGGAGGCTCGCCTTCGGTGATCGGGAAAACACTCCGGCTCGACGGTAATTCGGTCACAGTAGCCGGCGTGATGCCGGATGTTCCGCTTCTGATGGATGTCCAGGTGATGGTTCCCATGCCTATGCTGAATCCGGGAATGACCATCAGGCATAGCCACTTCCTGCGCCTGATCGGGAAGATCAAGCCGGACGTTACCTTCGTACAAGCACAGGCCGATCTGGACGCGATTGCGCATCGTCTGGGCGAGCAGTATCCGGATTCAGAGAAAGGCTGGTCGGTACGGCTTCAACCGCTTAGCGACGAGTTGATCGGTCCCGTTAAGGACGTGCTTCTGATCCTGCTGTGCGCCGTCGGTTTGGTGCTGCTGATTGCGTGTGCCAACGTTGCCAACCTGCTGTTGGTGCGGGCTACAGGACGGCGCAAGGAGGTTGCGATCCGCGGCGCGCTGGGGGCCAGCCGCGCCCGACTGGTGAGCCAGTTTCTGACGGAGAGTTTGATGCTCGCAATGCTTGGAGGGGCAGCTGCTATTCTGCTGGCATCGTGGGGCGTGGCCGCGCTGCGCTCATGGGGCCCCACCGATCTGCCACGCCTCAATGAGATCGGCGTGGACGGGACCGTGCTCGGATTCGCGCTGCTGCTTTCGGTTTTAACGGGCCTCCTATTCGGCCTCGCACCGGCGCTGCACGCCACGCGGGACCAGGTGCAATCGACCCTCAAGAGCGCTTCGCAAGGTGGCTCGCGCCGCGGCGGCGGAGGTCTCCTGGTGGCCGCCGAACTGGCGATCTCTCTGGTGCTCTTGATTTCCGCGGGTTTGGCCATCAAGAGTCTATGGAAGCTGACGCACGTCGATCCGGGATTCCACTCGGAAAACGCTGTAACCGCGGCGGTCAGTTTTCCGGAAACGAGCGCCCGGCATCCCGAACTGCGGATTGCACAGCTCGGACAATTGTTTGAGCGAATTGCAGCTTTGCCCAATGTCGAATCCGTAGGGGCCATCTCCGAGCTGCCGATGACCGGCACGGAGAACGACAATCTTTTTCGCATCGAAGGAAAGAATTATCCGGGGGGCCCAGGTCCAGGCTCTGCTGACTTCTCCATTTACGAGAGGGTTTCAGGCGATTACTTCCAGACGATGGGCACACCGCTGCGGCAGGGACGGTTGCTCGGCCGCCAGGATACCGCCACGAGCTTGCCTGTAGTCCTTATCAACGAGCCTTTCGCGCGGCGCTTCTTCCCCGGCCAGAATCCCATCGGCAAACGATTAATCATGGATGAAGGCAAGCCGGTAGCGCGGGAAATCGTGGGCGTGGTAGGCGGCACGCATTATTTCTCTTTGGCCAGATCGCCTGATCCGGAGATGTATCTACCTTATTCTCAGGATGTCGCCCGAACTATGAACCTGGTGGTGCGGACCCAGGGACAGACTGCGGACATTGGCGCCGCACTCCGAACCGCCGTGGCGTCGGTCGATCCAGATCAACCCATTTCCACCGTGCGTACTTTGACCAGCATTGTTTCAGGCACCGCGGCACAGCCTCGTTTCTATGGCTCTCTTCTCGGACTATTCGCAGCGGTGGCCCTGCTCCTTTCGGCGATCGGACTCTACGGAGTGATTTCCTACACAGTGAATCGGCGCACACGGGAAATCGGTATCCGCGTCGCGCTGGGCGCAAGCTCCATTGACATTTTGCGGTTGGTTGCCGCGAATGGTGCGCGGCTCATGCTGCTAGGGCTGACAGCGGGATTGGCGGGAGCTTACTTCGCGGTCCGGCTGATGGCAAGCCGCCTATTCGAGGTGGCTCCGCACGACATGACAGTCTTCGTACTGGTCCCTTTGTGTCTGGTGATGGTGGCGGTGGCAGCCTGCTGGGCACCAGCGCGACGAGCGATGGGCCTTGATCCCGCAGCATCAATGCGGCAAGAATAGTGCTCCGGTCTCATGCGGCTCGGCTTTTGGCTTTTGCCGCAGGGTTTGCCGCTGTCAGGCGCAAAGCAGGGCGCTGGCGTCGAAAGCGAAAGCTTCGGGGTCGGAGCGGGTGGCCTTACGCAAGGGATCCAGGGAATCGGTGAAGTACGCCCGCTGCAACCAGCGGGAGCCGGTGAAGGAATCGCGCCCGTGGAGGACCCGGTCGTCCTTAAACAGCAGCGCGGTTCCGGGCCGGACCACGACGCGCGCCGGCTCCAGAGACATCAGCAGCGCGCGGAAGCGGTTGAGTGCCTCGCCAGCTTCGGGCGTCAGCGGTTCGATCGAAGAGCTGGCGGCGGACACACGCGCCAGGCCCAGTTCATCGCGCCATAGAATCGGGCAGGGTGCGGAAAACACGGCGCTTCCCAGCAATGAAAAACTGGCCGGACATGCGTGCCGGTAAATGGGCTTGGCCAGCGAAGCCGCCAGATCGGCCGGAGCCGCTTCGATAATCTGGCCGGCTGTAAGAACGAGGGTCGCCGCATCCTGGTTGCGGAGACCGTAGAGCAAAATCCCGTTCTGGCGAAAGCGCCGCGGCAGGAATGCGTTGTCGCTATGGAAGCCGAACTGAACCCGTCCGGCATTGGATTGAATTCGTTCCATGCCCTGGATGGGCACGACTTCCTGGATAGGCGCGCCGAACTTTTCATTCAGATAAGAAAGAATTTCACCGTGCATGCCGACGAGGCCGCAGATCACAGCCTCGGAAACGGCCTGTTTGTTGCTGGGCCGCAGGCCGTCGGCAGGAATGGGAGAGAGTTCGGGATCCACCGGAAGGTTTTCGAACATGAGTGCCGGGATGCCGGTGGGGACGAAGAACTCATCCAGCGCTTCCGCGAAGTGCTCGGGTAAATATCGCAGGGCTAAATGAACAGAGGCGTCGCGAAATATGTTCCAGGCGCTCAGGTCTTGAAAATCGGGAAACCTCAGCGCGGCGGCGTCGCGAGTCCAAGCTTCGCGATTGTGATCGGGAAGACGCAGGGACGGCGGTTGCGCCAGTTGGTCTGGGTATGGGATGGGCAGGCTGGGAACAGTGGCCATTCAAGAGTTATCCACATTGTAACTTAGGCCGAGCGAGGCCCTATAAAAAATGCCAATTAGTTAGACTGAAACGAGGCGCCACGAACTGGCTCTAACGCCTTTCGGCGCGAGGTGGCTTAAGATTGTGGCAATCGAATTGCAAACTTCCAAGGCGGAGGAGTTAAGCGGTGGAACGCTCCATGACTGGCGTCGCATATTGTAAAGAAGCGAAAGAACTTCTCGACGCTTTCGCCGACACTATCCGCCAGTTGATCCGGCTCCACGAAGATCAATTCCAAGCGCTGGTCGCAAGCGACGCGGATAGTCAGCGATTTGACGATCTGATTCATATGGCGAACGAACGCAAGCACAACGCCAAGTACGCATATATGCATCATTTGGAGATCCACGGCTGCTCAACAATCGATGGAACTAACCAAAAGTGAACGTGCCAAAATTACCGACAGCGTGCATAGCATTCAATCGGCACGCGCATCCTTGGCGGATGTAGATGAATCCAAGGTTCCCAATCTAGGTGAAATTAACGACTGCCTGCAAGGGGCGGATAAGACTCTGAGAGGCGTATTGCGCGCGGTTTCCCCTAACAAAAAGAAGTCCACGTAGGTGGCTCACGGGAGCTACGCTACTCGTCAGGCACGAGCCGGTAGCCGACGCCGGGCTCGGTCTGTAAGTATTTCGGTCGTGCTGGGTTTCGCTCCAGTTTGCGGCGAAGCTGGGCGATGTAGACGCGAAGATACTGAGCCTGTTCGGTGTGCTGAGGACCCCACACTTCGTTCAGCAACTGCCGCTGCGTAAGTACCTTTCCAGCGTGCTGGATAAGCACCCGAAGCAGCTTGTATTCGTTGGGGGTTAAGTGGACGCCTTCACCACCTACGCGGACGAGGCGTTTCTCGAGATCGACCTCGACTGGACCGAAATGCACGAGCGAGCCGACGCCATCCACGCGACTGATGGAGCGGCGGAGAGCAGCGCGAATCCGCGCGAGCAGTTCGCCCACCGCGAAGGGCTTGGCGACGTAATCGTCGGCCCCCAGGTCGAGCGCGGCAATCTTGTCCTTCTCCTGGCCACGGGCGGAGAGCACCAGGATGGGAATCTTCCCCCATTCGCGAACTTTCTGGATCACTTCCAGGCCATCGCGATCGGGCAGACCGAGATCCAGGAGAATCAGGTCGGGTTGGCGCGCTGCGGCTTGCGCCAAACCTTCCTCAGCGGTGACGGTTTCCTGCAGCCGATAACCTTCGGCATCGAGCGCGGCGCGGAGGAAGCGGCGGATCTGGGCGTCGTCCTCGATCAAGAGAATAAGGGGCTTCATGTGGACGCCATTTTTGATTCGGAGGGAAGGCTGATCCGAAATGTAGTCCCGCCGCCCTGGCGGCCAAGAGCTTGAATGGTTCCACGATGCGCCTGCACGATGGCTCGGCAAATGGGCAGTCCCAGTCCCGCCCCGCGAACGTTGTCGGATTTGCCACGGTAGAATTTTTCGAAAATACGCTCTTCTTCGCCGGGAGGAATGCCCGGACCGCGGTCGCGCACTTCAATGATGACGGCCTCTGGTTCATCAAAGGCCGCGAGTTCCAGGGGCGAGCCGGGCGGCGTGTATTTGGCTGCGTTCTCCAGCAAATTCCACAGTACCTGCCCGATGAGCACGTCGTCCACAAACACCATGGGAAGATTCTCGGCCAGATCGGTGATGACCGTGCGCCCGTGGAGCTGTGACTCCATGCGCTGAAGAACCGTACCAACGATTTCCTCCAGCGGATAGAAGTCGCGGCGCAGTTCGACACCGCCCGATTCGAAGCGCGTCATATCGAGCAGATTGCCTACCAGGCGGCTCAGGCGCTCGGCTTCGTCGGAGATGCTTTCGAGCAGCTCCTGCTTGGTTTCGAGTGGCAGGCGGTCGCTCTGCGAGCGCAGTGTGGAGGCAGCACCGGTGATGGAGGCGAGCGGAGTGCGCAGATCGTGCGACATGGCGCTCAGCAGCGAACTGCGCATCTGCTCAGTCTGCATGTGAACCCGGGTTTCCTCGGCGGAGCGTTGGCTGGTGGTTCGTTCGATGGCGAGTGCGGTCTGGCTGGCGAAAACCTCCAGGAGTTGTTGCTGCTCCGGCGCGAAGATGCGATTCTCCACGTTCGCGGCGACATCTGGAACGACGGCCAGAACGCCGAAAGTTTCGCGCGCACCGCGCAGTGGGAGATAGAGAGCAGTGGCGTCGGGATGCGCGTCTGTCCGCAAACCGGCTCTGTGGCCATGATCGAAAACCCACTGCGCTATCGTTTCCTCGGAGGGCGGCACGGGCAGCACATCAGAGGTACGGCGGCGAAAGGAGAGTTTTCCGTCCTCGGGCAAAAACATCACGACGCGCGCGCCAAAGACTTCCTCGGCGAGGGCAGCGGCGGCTCGGGCGGCTTCAAAAACCCGGGTTTCCCCGGCGAGTTTGCTGGACAAGCGGTACAGAGCTTCGGTGCGGGCCTCGCGAACGGCCGCTTGGGCCGCGTGATCTTTCAGCCGGGCAGTTTGGGTGCTGATGACCAGCGCGACCACTAGCATCCCGGCGAAGGTAAACACGTACTGATAATCGGAAACAGCGAACGTCAGGTAGGGTGGAACGCAAAAAAAGTCGAAGGCAGCCACGCTCAGGAAGGACACGGTCACGGAGATCCAGCGGCTGCAACGCATGGCGACCACGACGACACCGCCCAGGTAAACCATGGCCAGATTCGTGGGGGCCAGCGTGTCGCGCAAGAGCACTGAGACAACGGATGCGATTGCGATAACGGCGGCTGCCAGAACGGCTTCTCGTGTGGACCTCAAGGGTCAACGTTATCAGGTCGGCTCACGTATCGGTGTGGGGCTTGTGGATTTCCTGCTCGAGAGAATCCAGGACATCGTTATAGCGGCCGCGCTCCAGGTCGTTTTCCAGTCGCTGCAGCGCTACGCCGACGACGTCACGGTGATGGAGCCTGGATCCGATGCCGGACTGTGCGCACAGAAGCAGCCAGATGCGATGCAGCCGGTCGACGTCTCCCGGCCAAAGCCGTGGCGGATGCGGGCCCAGGTTCACGTAGATCGACGGGCGATCCGGATTAGTGATTTCCAACGAGAATGCGTGGCGCGGCTCGGCAAGATTCTCCCAGGCGAGGCCGATGCGGCTGGCCAGTTCTTCGGAAGCCATGCGGGCGGACACGCCGACGACCAGTTTAGATACCTGGAGCCGGGCGGCCGTCTGCACCATAGCGTCGAACGGGTCGACAGCGGGCACGACCAGGAGTTCCACGCTCTTGCCTTGCTTTTCCGCCACGGAGACTACGTGCGAGAACAGTTCCTGCTCGTCGTGGGCGAAGAGCTGGTTATCCTGAAGATCGTATTCGCCGGCGCCGGTGGAAAGCTGACGAACCGTCATTACGACGACATCGTGGCGGCGGACATTGGTTTTCTCAAGAGCCTTGTTCAGGTGCCACAGGCGGCGGGAATCGCGGACGGCCACCAGGATGCTGCCCGGCCGCGCGTGCAAAGTGTCCGCGCCGATCTCGGCCTGATGATCCAGGTTGAACTTTTCCAGATCCGCACGATGCTCGTTTTTCTTGCGAGCATTGATGTGTTCAGAGACCATGAACAGAACATACAAGACGATGGTGAAGGAGACGCCGTATACGGTGGCAATCTTTTTCGAAAACAGGTTGGCGATGGCGACTAAGAAGAGAATCGAAGTGGTGGCCGCCAGGCCGATGGGGATTTCCACTTTGCCGAGCGTAATGTTTCCTGGGAATTTGTATTCCTGATCGTGGCGCTGGTAACGAAGAACCAGGACACCCAGGGCTTTGAGGGCGAAGCTCCAGACCACCCCGAACGCGTACGCCTCGCCCAATAGAAGGACGTCACCGCGGCTGGCGATGATAGTGGCGATTTGCAAGAGCGCCATCAGGTTCAGGATCCGGTAGGTGGTTCCGAACTTGCTGTGAGGACGCCGGAACCAGTCGAGCAGCACGCCGTCCTCGGCCACGCGATTCATCACGCCGTTCACGCCGATGAGGGAGGTATTCACGGCGCCCGAGAGAATTAGCACGCCCACGATCACCACGAAGACGTGGAACCCGAGCTTGAGGGCCGAGGGTCCGACAAAGTTGTCCACCAGGCCGCCGATCAGGTTGTCGTAATAGGTGCTGCGGACCGCATCGGGAATGATCATCACCGCGAAGATGGAGATCACGCCGGTGCAGATCAAACAGTAGGTGCAGACGATGTTGGCGGTGAGGCGTAGATTTTTGAGCTTCGGATAAGCGAGTTCGCGGTATACCTGTGCGAGGGTCTCGAATCCGCTCATGGCCAGGATCGAGTGGCCGAACGCCACGATCAGCACGACGAAAGAAATCTGCGCCCAGAAGGTCCCATTGAGCCATCCCAGCGATTCGTTGGTGAGGTGGATGTTGGAGGGCGCCGGCAGCGGTGGCAACGGCGCGCCGCCTCGCATCACCAGCGTGAGCGGACACCAGATCAGGAGGATCACCACCATGACCGTCGTGACCTGCATGATGCGCAGAGCCTTGGTGCTGGATTCCGAGACGCCTTTGATGTTGGACCACCAGAAGTAACCGGTCACGATGACGCTGAAGAATACGGCAAAGGAGTTGGGATCCGAGCGCCAGGTTTGGTGAAAGGCCGCACTAAGCTCATTAAGAAGGCGGCCCAGGTACTGACCGGCGCTGACCACGCTGATCGGGCCGGTGAGAATGTAATCGACTACCAGGGCGGAGACGGATAGTTTGGCGACGGTGGGTCCCATGCTGTCGCGCACGACGACGTAAACGCCGCCGCGCACGAACATGCTGGAGCTTTCCATGTAGACGGAGCGGACCAGGTAACTGAACAGCATCACCGCCAGCACCATCCAGGGGGCGGATTTGCCGATGGCCTGCTCGGCAATGCCTCCGATGTAGTACATCGTCGAGGCCATGTCGTTCAGCACGACGGCGGCCGCCTGCCAGACGGAGATGAAGGTGAGGGCGACGGTGGTGGCGACGACTACTTTCGTTGTCGATGAAGACTGTGCCGCGGGGGAAGCTTGCGATTGTAAATTCATATGGTGACGACAAGGACACGTCGCCCGTCTTGCCGTAGCAGCCTGGCGAGGCGGCTTTCCCAAGACGGCCACCAGCGCCACTTTCGCGCGCCGAAGATCACCAGGGAATCGGGCGGCAGCACGCGGCGGATGGCTTCGTTGCGGTCGCGGCAAAGATAAATCTCGACGGCGGCATCATTGTCGACCGCGAGGGATTCCATGGCGCGCTCGGTGAATTCCACGGGGACGTCAGGCTCTGCGAGCGGCAGAGGGTAGGGGACGACCTGGGCTGCCATCAGCGTGATGCGAGCGCCGAGATCGCGGGCCAACGTGCGAGCGGCTGCGAGCGCAGCGGCGGTCTTGGGGAGATCGGTGAAGATAACGTGGAGATCGAGCGTGCGGCTACTGCGGTAAACATCCCGCTGTGCGGGTAAAGGGCCATATTTTAAGCGGACGATTTCTTGTGGCACCAGTTCCAGGCTAAGGAAACTGGTCTTAAGGCGGCATCAAGATGAGGGCTGACGACGTTAAGAAAGTGTTAAGAGATATGATGTCTCCATGCGTTTGTGCCGGTTCGGGGATTCGCGTCTAGGCTTGGTCGATGGCCAAACAGTCAGAGACGTCACGGCGGCGTTGGAGGTGTTGCCGGCCTACCGGTATCCCTTGCCTGGCTACGACCCGCTCATCGCGAATCTGGATAAGGTGATCGCGCGCATTCGTGAGATTTCGACTAGTTCGCCGGTCTTGGAGCTGGAGAATCAGAGGCTCCTGAGCCCGGTGGCGAACCCGGGGAAAATTATAGCGGCGCCGGTCAACTACGCGGCGCATTTGAGCGAAGTTGCGAGCGATTCGCAACTCAGCGCGGGCAATGCCTCGCACAGCATGACCATCCACCAAGTCGGATTGTTTCTCAAAGCCAACAGCTCGCTGGTAGGACCCGGCGAGGGAATTGGACTGTGGCACCTGGAGCGCCGCAACGATCACGAAGTGGAACTGGCTGTGGTGATCGGCAAGCGCGCCAACAATGTGAGCCGCCAGGATGCTCTCCAATACGTGGCGGGCTACAGCATCGGCCTGGACATTTCGATTCGCGGGCAGGAGGATCGCAGCTTTCGCAAATCGCCCGATAGCTATACGGTGCTGGGTCCGTGGCTGGTGACGGCGGATAAGATCCCGGATCCGGGCCAGCTGGATCTGTCTATTTCTCTGAATGGCGAAGTCAAGCAAAACTCGAACACGAAGTACATGACGCTGGGCGTCGCGGAGTTGATCGAGATGGCGTCGTCCTTCTACACGCTGCAACCAGGCGATATCATCAGCACGGGGACGCCAGAAGGCGTAAGCCCGATCGTGCCGGGCGACGTGATTGCGGCGACCATTGAGAAGATCGGCAGCATGGAAGTGAAAGTCCGCGCGGCACATCAAGAAAAGTCCGAGGGAGAGCCCATTGAGCACAGCGTTTCACGTCAAGCCGCAAACGTCCGCTGAACGGCGCGAATATTATCAGCGGCTGGAGCAGAAACATGCGGCTCCACTGTGGGAGGTGTTAGGCGATCTGATTCCCGCGCAGCCTCGCCCGACGGCGAGTCCGGCGCTGTGGCGTTACCAAGAAATGCGAGCGCTGCTGCTCGAAGCCGGTCGTCTGATTACGCCGCAGGAGGCGGAGCGGCGGGTATTGATTCTCGAAAACCCGTCGATGCGGGGGACGTCGCTGATCACGCAAAGCGTGTACGCCGGGTTGCAATTAGTCGACCCCGGAGAGACCACGCCCACGCATCGCCACGTCACGTCGGCGATCCGATTCGTAATCGAGAGCCAGAAGGGCTACACGGCGGTAGACGGCGTACGGACTACAATGCATCCCGGCGATTTGGTGCTGACGCCGTCGTGGACTTATCACGATCACGGGAATCCGGGAGAATCGCCAGTGATTTGGCTGGATGGTCTGGACGTTCCGATCGTAAATATGCTGGGCACGAGTTTCGCGGAGTCTTATCCCGGTGAATTCCAGCCAGTCAGGAGACCGGAAGCGGACGCAGAGATACTCTTCAATTTTTCCTACGCGCGGAGCCGCGAAGCGTTGGATCGGCTGTATCGTAACGGGCCGCTGCATGAGTGCCACGGGATCAAGATGCAATACGCGAATCCCGCGACCGGAGGCTATCCTATGCCGACCATAGGCGCGTTTTTGCAATTGCTGCCTTCGGGATTCCGAGGCGCGGCTTACCGTTCGACGGATGCGGCGGTGTATTGCGTCGCGGAGGGGTCGGGACGAAGCAACATCGGCGGCGTCGAATTCGATTGGGGCAAGAACGATGTGTTCGTGGTGCCCTCGTGGTGCCCAGTGTCGCACCAGACACACGGAGAGAACCAAGGAGAAGCGGTGCTGTTTAGCTTCTCGGATCGCCCGGTGCAAAAGGCATTAGGACTTTTGCGAGAACAGGAAAATTTACGTGACGAAAGTTGATGTCACAGCCGTCATCGACGAGAGCCGCATTGGTGCGCTCCAGATCAGCACCTATCTGCTGTGTTTCGCATGCCTGCTGATGGACGGATTCGACGTGCAATCGCTGGGATACGTCGCGCCGGCTCTGAGCGCTGAACTCCACATTTCGCGAGTGCAACTGGGGCCGGTGTTGAGCGCGGCACCCCTTGGTGTGTTGATAGGATCCATCCTGTGCAGCATGTTGGCCGACAAGATCGGACGCCGGCCGGTGCTGATCGCCACCACGTTGTTCTATGCGCTGCTCACCTGGCTGACGGCGCGTGCGTATTCGCTTGAAGAGTTACGGATTGTACGGGTGATCGGCGGCATCGGCATGGGGGCGATCATGCCGAATGCCATGGCACTGGTAGGCGAATATAGTCCGCGGCGTTCACGCGTCACGATCATGATGATCGTCTCAAATGGATTCACGGCGGGCGCGGCGCTGGGCGGGTTCGTGGCGGCGTGGCTGCTCCCGCGATTTGGGTGGCGATCAGTGTTCTACTTCGGCGCGGTAGTACCTTTGGTGATCGCGGTATGGATGATCGTGCTGTTGCCGGAATCGCTGCAATTTCTGGCATTGCAAGGCAAGAGAGCGGAGCAGTTGGGGCGCTGGTTGAAGCGTATCCGGCCTACTTTGGATGTGAGAGGGGCGCAGTACGTGATCCCGGATGAACCGAAAAAAGGCGGTGTGACGTTTTTTCGGTTGCTGCACGATGGGCGCGCTGCGGGTACGCTCCTGCTGTGGACCGTCAATTTTATGAACTTGCTGAACCTGTATTTCCTGCAAGGCTGGCTGACCACGGTGGTCACCGACGCGGGATATCCGCAGACTACGGCGGCCATGGTCGCATCCATGGTGCAAGTGGGTGGAACCATCGGGGCATTCACGCTGGGCTGGTTCGTTCACAAGTGGGGATTCGTGCCGGTGCTGGTTACCTGTGGCGTGCTGGCGAGCATCAACATCGCGATGATCGGACAATCATGGATTCCGCTGGCGCTGCTGACGACGGTAGTGTTCATCGCGGGCGTATGCGTGACGGGCGGGCAAGCCGCGATCAACGCTCTGGCAGCGACATACTATCCGACGGAGTTGCGTTCCACGGGTATCGGCGCGGGGTTGGGCGTGGGCCGCATGGGCGCGATCATCGGACCGACGTTGGCTAGCATTCTGCTGGGACACGGATGGTCGGCAGGCGACTTGTTTTTAGCGGCGGCGGTGCCTCCGCTGATCGCGGCGGCTGCGATGATCGCATGGAAGTTTGTGGTGGGAACTCGAACCACGGCAGAGGCTGAAGCCCCTGTTGCAGGCTGAAGCCTGGTCGACTTAGCGGGATCAGAGCAGGGACGCGAGCAATCCGCGGTCGAATGGACGCAGTTCTTGTATGCTGCCTGCGCTCACTTTCGCAACCCACTCGGGATTTGCGATCAGGGCGCGGCCGACGGCGACCAGGTCGAACTCACCGCGCTCCAGCCGGTCGAGCAAATCATCGATACCAGTTACGGCGGTGCTTTCCGGCGATCCGAATGACTTCGTGAAGTCCGCGCCGAGAGTCACGGAGCCGACGGTAATGGTGGGCTTGCCGGTCAATTTCTTGGTCCATCCGGCCAGGTTGAGATCGCTGCCCTCGAATTCCGCGTCCCAGAAGCGGCGCTGGGAGCAATGGAAGAGATCCACGCCGGCATCGACCAGGGGCCGCAAAAATTGCTCCAGCTCGACGGGGGTTTTCGCAAGCTTCGCATCAAAGTCGCCGATCTTCCATTGTGAGATGCGTAGTGCGACCGGGTACTCGGGACCAACGCGCCGCCGGACTTCGCGGAGGGCTTCGGCGGCGAAACGCGTGCGTGCAACCAAATTTCCGCCATAACGGTCGGTGCGCTGGTTGGTTTTTTCCCAAAAGAACTGGTCGATCAGATATCCGTGGGCTCCGTGCAATTCGACGCCATCGAAACCAGCTTCTTGCGCCGAGCGAGCGGCTTGCCCGTAAGCCTGGATGGCGGCATCGATCTCGATTTGCGTCATGGCGAACTGGCCGGACGGACCCACGGGGTATTGGCCATCGAGCGGCGGCGGGCCACTCGAAACTTGCAGGCCGACGTGCCAGATCTGCGAAAAGATGTGTCCACCAGCGGCGTGAACCTGATCGACCACACGACGCCAGCCGTTCAGCGCGGCCGCGCCATAGAGGTGCGGCACTTTGGGGTCGAACCCAGCGGAAGGATGCGGCGGATAGGTTCCTTCAGTAATGATCAGTCCCACGCCGCCTTCGGCACGACGACGGTAGTAAGCGGACACGTCCTCGCCGGGAACGCCGCCGGGCGAGAAGGATCGCGTCATGGGGGCCATGACGATACGGTTGGGGAGCGTGAGTCCTTTAAAAGAGAATGGCGTGAAGAGAGCTTGTGGGGAGCGAGTCATGTAGGGAAGGTTGCGCCGTCGCCGATCACGGTGTTCCACTTGCGGAGGCGCCAGGATTTCACCAGGCCGTTCCGAACGTACGGATCCGCTTCCGCGAACGATTCGGCAGGCTGCGGAGAGGGGCCGCGGAACACCAGCACGGCTCCGTCGGGCGGATCGGCCAGGGCGCCTGCCATCACCAGTTCGCCGCGATCGGCGGCTTTTTGGATCAGCGAGAGATGTTCGGCCCGAAAGGGGCCGCGACGGTCTACGTAGTCGTCCACCACGTTATAGAACAGGAGGAAGTGCATCGCGGATACATCAAGGATATCGCGGGCCATAGGATAATGAGGAAGGTACTACGGACGGTACTTATGAAGGCAAAACTCCTGCTCCTCTGCGCGCTTTTGTTCGCCGCCACGGTGGCTCTAGCACAAAAGGCCTGGACCGTCGCTCAGGTGATCGATTTTGTGGATTCTCAGATCAAGCTGAAGGGCGACGATCGCGCCACGGCCGACTACTTGAAGGGCGTTAAGCTTACCCAGAAGCTGGAACCTCGCGACGTTGAGAATCTTCAGGCGCGGGGCGCCGGTGTCCGGACGCTGCAAGCACTGCGCAAGCTAAGTGAGGATTCCGCCAGCCTGGCCGCCGCTCCACCGCCCCCGACGCCACCTCCACCCAAGCCGCCGCCCAGTCCCGCAGAATTGACCGCTGTCCTGGCGGCCATGAAAGACTACGCTCTCAACTACACCAAGAACCTGCCGAACTATGTGTGCGTGCAAATCACGCGGCGGCGCATCGAACCCACCCAACGTGGCTATGTTCCTCAGGGAGACGAAGTTCAGGAGCTGCTGAGTTTTGTCGACGGCAAGGAAAGCTATAAGGTTGAGATGGTCAACGGCAAGTCGCAGCCCAATCTGAAGCATGAGCAACTTGGTGGCGTGGTGACCTCGGGGGAATTTGGCAAACTGATGTCCGACATTTTCGATCCAGCATCGGGTACCGAGTTCCACTGGGACCATTGGGCCACGCTCCGCGGACCCCTTATGTACGTGTTCGCTTATTCGGTCCCGAAATCGAACGGCTACAGCATGTATCACGGCGAATCCAAGCGCGAGTATACGTCGGCCTACAAAGGCCTGATCTATTTTGATGTGCAAGCCAAGGTCATTTCGGAGATCCAGATGGAAACGGTGGGTATTCCAGCCGACTTTCCGATCCATGAAGTGAAGATCAAGCTGGATTACGCCCCCACCAAAATCTCCGGTCAAGAATACGTTCTGCCCTACCGCTTCGAGCTGACGTCGAAGGAAGTCAGCGCCGAAACCACGAACCGGGCCGACTACAGGCTTTACCAGAAGTTCGGAGCCGAGGCGAGCATCACCTTCGGTGACATCGAGCCTATTCCCGAGGATCAGCTCAAGGAGCAACCGGTGACGTCCCCGCAGAAGGCTCCGGCGGCAGGCCAGAAGAAGTAGGACACTGCTTGGTCCACGCCGCTAGGCGCTTCGGTCTGCGATTGGCGGCCTGTGCGTTGTCTGCGGGATTGCTGCCGGCGCAGGACCCACCCGCGCAAACCTCGCGATTCTTATCGAATTTCTACGTCGGGGTGCAGCTCGGCTACATCGACTATGCTTTTTCCGGTTCGCAGGTGCAGCCAGGGTTCCAGGCGCAGTCCATTCGAGTGCCGCATCTCGCCGCGCGAGTCTTTCTGGTCGGACACGAGTTCAATAAATACTTTTCCGCGCAGATTAGCGACATGCGTCCGGTGGAGTGGGTGGAGTATCGAAATGTAAATGGGGACCAAGGCCGCCATTCCGTGTGGATGAATGTCGCGGGCCTGACGGCGAAAGCGCGCTTGCCACTGACCGGGACGCTATCCGCGTATGGCGAAGGCGGCCTCGGCATCGTCACGCGAAAGGGATTCTTCATCGGTCAATCGCCGGTGGTGAAGGACGCCAATTATGCGACGGTCCTGCTGGGAGGAGGGCTTGAGTATCGCGTTAACGACAACTGGTCGCTGCTGACGGGCATCACCGCGGTTCCGGGGCGATCCGATGACAAGCAGCCTCGCACGGTGTTCTTCTCCGGTGGGTTCGATTACACGGTTAGGCATCTGCCGGCTCAACAAGCGGAAACAGTCTCCGGGGACAGCCCGGTTTGGACCAAGAATATCGTCCAGGTCGGGTATGTGACCGACGCGCTCGGTTATGGCGCGAACGATTTCGTTTCGAAAGACGCAGTCCCGGTTTTTTGGACCGGCGCGGTTCAGGTGGCGCATGGCTGGTCCATCGATTACCAGCGCAATCTGCTCCACACACGGAGATTCTTCGCGCTCGATTGGGGAGCCAGCATCTCCTCATGGACCAGTAGGAAGACGGGCGAAAGGTTTTATACCGCTGCTGTGTATCCCGAAGCTCGGTTCATCGCGGTTCGCACCAATCCGGTGGAGTTTTATTTAAGCTATTCGCTGGCGGGGCCGGCGCTGATCACCAGGACGGCGATCGATGGCGAGGACACTGGGAAACGGTTCACGTTTCAGGATTTCATGAGTGCCGGAGTCTTGCTGGGAAAGAAGAGAAGGATCACTGCGGAAATTCGCATTGCACATTACTCCAACGGCAATCTGTTCCCGGAGAATCCAGGTGTGACGGTTCCACTCGGCTTCTATCTGGGAACTTCTTTCTGAGAAGTGGTAGCGGGCGAGGGACTTGAACCCCCATGACCTTGCGGTCGGACGATTTTGAGCCGTCTGCGTCTGCCAGTTCCGCCAGCCCGCCACGTGGACCAATTTTAGCGCATGGACCTGGCTCGGTGCGTTCACCCCGCGAGCGATTTCCAGTTCTTAACCAGATGGTCGGCGGTCCGCCAAGCGAGCGCTTGTAGCGTCAGGGTCGGATTGCGCGCGCCACTAGAGCCCATTACGGATGCACCCAGGATGCCCAGGTTGGGCGCCTCATGCGAGAATCCCCAGCGATCGACGACGTTAGTCTCGGGATTATCGCCCATGCGGGTGCCGCCGTAAGCGTGTGTGCTGATGCGAGGTCCATTGGCCGGAGGCTTGGTAACCTCGATGGCGCCTGCCGCGCGGAACCATTGCTCCATCTTGTTTTGGGCGTGTTGCAGCGCCCGTTGCTCGTTCTCTCGCACTCCGCCGAAGGTGATGCGGCAGACAGGATCGCCCAGTGGATCGCGAACCTCCGAGTCCAGGTCCAGGAAGGTTGTCTCGTAGGGGAACGTGTTGGTTTGCAGGTACGTCGATGCCACGCGTCCGGCGTTCTCGTGCACGAACTTTTTCCACGCCGACCCGAATAGCGGCGCACGGCCGTACGTGTTCATGGCCGCCGCATCGATGGGATGCCGCTCGGTATAGACGTGCAGGCTGGCGCCGCCGATGAAGCCGAGTCCCGCGTGGTCGAAGGAATCGTCGGCCCATTCATCCACGGTTACGCCCTGAGCGGGCAGCCCATACCAGACGTTGATGTCATAGGGAAATAGTGCGCTGACGTTGCTGACCCAATGCCCAAAATAGTGGCGCCCCACTTGGCCGTGATTGTTGGAGAGCCCGCCGGGATACGCCTTCGATTTTGAAAGTAGCAGCAGGCGCGAGTTTTCGTAGGTATAGCCGGCGAGAAGCACGATCTTGGCTGGTTGAAAATATTCCTTGCGATCGCGAATGTAGTTGACGCCAGTGACGCGGCCGTTCGAATCCGTGATTATTCGCGTGACCTGGGCTTTATCGAAGATGGTGAGATGTTTGGTCCGCACGGCTTCGGGAATAGTTGTTATCGCGGTCGAGTTCTTCGCCCCCACGTGACATCCTCCGGCACTGCAATAGCCGTGAAACACGCATGGGTTTCGACCTCGATACGGTTGTGAATTAATGGCGGCCGGCGGGCGAAACGGTTTCCATCCAAGCTCGCGGGCTGCGTCCATCATATGATCCGTGAATCCCGCGCCGCGCAGGGGAGGCATGGGATATTCGCGCTGCCGAGGACCTTCGAACACATTACCGGCGGGATCGATGCGGCCTTGAATGTTGCCGGCCTTCCCGCTGACGCCCACTTCCTGCTCAATGATGTCGTAGTACGGCTCCAATTCGTCGTAGGTGAGCGGCCAGTCTTCCAGCGTGGATCCGGCGGGAATCGAATTGGGACCGTAGCGCCGGGTGGACTCCGAGCGGGTACGGAAATCCCACGGCTTCAGACGCCAGCTCTGCGCCCAGTAATGGATCGACGTGCCGCCGATCGCGTTCATCATGGGATGAACGCCGGCCGATCGAGCCTGCTGCGAGGTTGTCGCGCGGACGGTGGGACATTCGCGCTGCGCCTTAGACGAACTGGTCACCAGGCGTCGAACGTTGTTATAGACCTCGTCGGCGTGGAAGTCCAGGTGCGGATCCATCCAGGTGCCTGCTTCGATGCCCGCGACCTTCAGTCCGGCGCGAGCCAGCGGGAGCACCGCTACACCGCCGGCCGCGCCCAGGCCGATGACGACGACGTCGGCCGGCTTTAGACTAATGGCCATACTTAATCCCGTATGCCGACATGCGGTAGGGCTTGACGTCTGCGTTCAAAGCCTGGTCCCCCGCAGCTACTGCAGGACGCGGGCCGGGATAGCGAATGAGATCCCATCCCGCGAAATTCTTATTGCCACCGTAATAGGGATCGCTGAACATGCCTTCGAGTGTGAGGATTCGCGCGCGGTTGAAGAATGGGCTTTCGATCATCTCGTTGAGCACTTCGTCGCGCTTCTCTGCCGAAAGCTCGGCGAGTGCAGCGCCATGAACTCTCTGGGCGTAGGCGTCGACTGATTCGAGTCCCTGGACGAAGGTATCCTTCTCACTCGCATTTGGCCCTGCGAGGGCGCGATCGATGTAGATTTGCGCGCCCGATGCAACGGCGCCGGGTCCCAGTTCGTCGGATGGGATCAGCCGGTCGATGAAGGCGACCAACGTCTTCATCTGCGCGGGTGTCAGCGCAGTCTGCGAAGGTTGCTGTGCTGAAGATACGAGCGCCGCCAAAGGCACGAAAGCAGCACTTTGAATAAGCTGCCGACGCGAGACATCGCTGGACTTCATGCGATCAATCATACTGCGGTTCGATGAAGTTACGGCGAAACATTTTTGCCGCTGCGCGATCTATTATATTGTGATACGAGATTTTATATTCCTGGTGTTGTTCTTCGTCTTGCTAGGGGTGTGGGTCACCGGTTGGCTCGCGTTTCACGTGGCGGGTGGTCTCATTCACCTGCTGTTGATCGTGGCTGTCATCTCGCTGGTGTTGCATCTGTTCCGAGGGACGCGGTCCGTTTAGTAGATCCCTCCTGGGCCAGCCTATAATTCGCATAGGTTTCTTCACTGGAGGAATCCCGGTTGAGGAATCCGAATGCCGTTGCCTTCACCTGAATCCTGAAGGTCTTGGGCAACCAGAGAGTCGCGGAGACTACCTCTTGCTCCAGGACGAATCTGGTTCCGGGATGGACTGTTCCCACCACATACATGGTCACGGGTTTCTGGACTTCTGCCTCCACGCGAGGCCATTGAAGGGTCTCTTTATCGATCCAGAACCTCACATCCATGCCGGTGAGAACCCTCCCTTCGCGACTCTTGGGGACATAACCGGGCTTGAGTACGCCGTGCAGAATCCACGCATCCCGGCCGTTAATGCGCTGTTCGCCGAGCACGGTGTAGTTGAAAGCGTTGGTCAGTTCGAGCAAGATCTGGTGATCGTGATTTCGTTCCTCATTATATTTGCCGATTCGCCAGCGGCGTTGCCGGGGGGATTCAGCGGCGCGTTTGGACACTTCCTCCCGCAGCTTCTGTTCTTGCTCGCGCGCCTGCTGAGCGGTTAAGGGCCGGCCGTCCAGCGCAATGAGTTTCGAATAAGGAGAGCCATTGATCATCAGAACTTCATCTGTTCTTCGAACCGGCTTCGAAGCTCCCTTGCTATTTATTTCCGTGCGTGTAAAGGAATACTTGGGAGCCTCCGCCCAGTTTCGTTCCGTGACCTTGACGGATTGGGCCATGAGCTGATTGGCATTGGGCTTGACGCGAGACGTAGACTCCACTGGATCGGCTAGTACTATTTGGCTATCGAACGCCACTCCGGCAAGTACGACTCTTACGAGGAATCGCTTCCACATAGCGAAGGAAGCTTATGCAATTAATCTGCCAGACGTCTCTGCTGCCCCTTGACACAGGGGGCTACACTCTAGCCGGAGGCGCAATCGATTTGATCGCCATAATTAGGACGGCCGCGGTTGTTACCATTGCGGCTGCTCTGCTCACTACCGCAGGCTGCCGGAAATACGGGAAGTCGCTGGCACTTCCCGCCAGACCACGGCTCCCTTACACGTATTCGCAGAAAGAATACGATATCGATATTGCTGCATACAACGCGAACGCTCCCGCGATCGCCGACGACGCCAAACAACGGCTGGCGCAGGCGGCGCGCAACGACATCGCCTGGGGGCTGATGGGCTTGATGGACGATTTGTACAACGTCTATTCCGCGAATCTTTACTCCGGAAAAGGGGCGATTGCAATAACCGGTGACGCCGCCAACCTGGGACTCACTACTGCTGTGGCGATTGCCGGAAGAACGGCCGCCAAGACTCTGTTTGGTGCACTGGGAACCGCTGTCACCGGCATCAACCTGTCGGTCAACAACAACGTTTTTGCGCAACAGACGTATCAGGTGATCGCTTTAGCGATGGAAACGCGCCGCACGGCAATCTACACCGAAATATCGGACGGGCTGGCGAAGAAATCCGTTCTCGAATATCCGCTCGCCGCCGTGAAGCGTGACTTGGTTTTGTATCTCTACGCCGGTTCTCTGCCGGGAGGGCTGCAGGAAATTCAGAAAGAGGCTGGCGCGGCTTCGGCACTTACCGATTCAAGGGCTAGGCCCGCGGGCGCGCCGACCAAATAGCGGGAAGAGCCTTTTTATCGGGAGGTACCCAGCTTAGTTTTGCTGCTTCGCTATGGAGAACAGCGGGAGTCCAGAAGCGATGCAGCAATTCCACCCTGAGGAGGTGTTCGTTGCTCACGATGAATTCCTCGAAGCTCGCTTCCCGATGAGTCGCCAGTAGCTTTACCCAAGCTGTGGTGAGCGTCTCGTGGTAAATGTGAGCAGCGCCGTGATGCGCGGCGAATCGCTGAATTCCCTCCCGGATCAGCCGGAGAGCTTCATCGAACGGCATTCTGTGGAGCAGAAGCCAAGCGAACCGCAGGTGATCGCCGTGACGGAACAAAGAAGGCGGTAGCTCGCAGCTGGTAAGATCTGTCAGGAATTCGTCATCGCTAAGTTCGCGAGAAGCAACGATGACGGCCATTCGCACGATTTTATCAGACCAACATCAGCGATACCCCGCGGCTTGCAGCTCGAAAAGCTGCGCGTAGCGGCCTCCTG
>JAICXC010000111.1 GCA_025980665.1 Bryobacteraceae bacterium | reverse complement strand
GGATGAAGGCCAACCAGTGATCGGCTACTATCAGAAGAAATCTGGCCTGCAAGTGAAGCTCAGCACGGTCGCCAGCACCCAGATGGGTGACATTCCCGTCGAGATGATCGCTTCCGAATACAAAAACTTCGGGGGCATTCTGGAGCCCGCCAAGGTGACCCAGAAGGCCGGCCCCCAGGAATTCACCATGACGCTCGATCGCGTAGAAGTGAACCCGATGATTCCGCCCGAGACGTTCGCGTTACCGGACGAGGTTCGCAAGCTGGTGGATAAAGCCGCGGCGAAGTAGCCCTAACATTCGTCTGCTCGATTTTCACCGGTGAGCATAACATGCACTGGCCTTTTTTTGCGATTCAGTTTATAAACAAGTAGTGGCACCTTTGTTCGAGCAAATCCGCAAGACGGTGATGGGGAAAAAGGGCGTGATGGTTTTGTTCGCCATCGTGATCGCCTACGCCTGGATCGCAGTGAGCGGGCCGCAGGGTCTGCAAGCTCTGCTGGAAAAGCGGCGCGAGATCCGCGATCTTCAGGAACAGAATGCGGCCCTAACGCGCGAGATCGAACATCGGCGCGATCGCATCCGCCGCCTGGAAGATAGTCCCAGCGAGCAGGAGATGGAAATCCGCAAGCAGTTAAAGCTACAGAAAGCAGGCGAGACCACCTTTATCCTGCCGGACGGCCCAAAACAGCCCGAACCCACACCCGCCACGAATGAAGGCAAATAAGCGCGAATCCCCAACGCGCTTATTTTTCTAGAAGGAAATTCCCTACGAACATCGCGTCGATGCCCGACGAGTAAAAGCTGCGAACTGCGTCGCGGGGAGCCGACACCAGGGGATCGGCAAACAAGTTAAAGCTGGTGTTGTAGAGCACCGGCAGCCCCGTAGCCTTCCCTGCTTCGCGCAAAAGCCGATGATACAGCGGATTATCTTTCTCGGCGACCACGTGCGCGCGAATCATGGCTTCGCCACGTTCTTGGCCTAGAATCGCGGCTTCGAACGTCTTGCGATGCTTGGGGCGGACGCGGCCGACCGTGGCTAGATACCGCGCGTTCGGTCCGGTCTCGAAATATTCGGCGGCTTCTTCCGCCGGAACTGATGCCGCGAACTTACGGAACGGCTCCCGATGCTTGATGAAGACGTTGAGGTTTTCGGTCGAATACGGATCGAGCGGCGAGGCCAGGATGCTGCGGTTGCCTAACGCCCGTGGGCCGAATTCCATACGCCCCTGCATCCAGGCAAGAATCTTGTGTTCCCCCAGCGTGCGCACTGCACGGGCCAGCATGTCGTCGGTCGAGCGCAGGTATTCAAAGCGTAGCTTGCAATTTTCCAGCACCTGCTTGATCTCTTCCGCGCCGTAGCCGGGCCCCAAAAACAACGACTGCATGTCGCCGCGCCGCTTGTGCCGGCGGACCTGATGCCACACGTGATAAACCGCACCCAGAGCGGTCCCGGCGTTCCCGGCGGCGGGCTGCACGAAGACATTTTTCCAATGGCCGGAGCGTTCCAGATACTCCACCAGCATCACGTTCAGGAACAACCCTCCGGCCAGGCAGAGGTTCTCACCCTCGCCGGCCAGGCCCAGAACTGTTTCCTCGATCGTCTTCTGCAACCCCCGCGCGATCGGGGACACCGCATCCGCAGGAATCCGGGCGCCGGGCTCCAATCCCAGCCGTTGAAAGAATTTCGGGCTGAAGCCGCCTTCAGACTGCCGATGTCCATCGAAAAACGAAGGATCGAGGCGCGCCGACACCGACATGACCTCGCGAAACAGAGGCGCGTAACGCTCATCGCCCGAGGCCGAGATCCACTGGACCTTGTGTTCCTCGGCTCCAGCGCGATAACCCAGCAACTGGGTGACAGCGCCATACAGCCGGCCCAAGGAATCGGGATAATACCACTCGCGCTCCGCCTGAATCTGTGTGTCCTTGGCGTGCCAGCGCGTCCCGCAGCGGAAATCCCCGTCGTGATCGAGCGTGAGGACCGTCGCTTCCTCAAAGGGCGATGCGAAAAACGCCGAAGCCGCGTGGGCTTGATGGTGCTCCACTACGGTGATCTCCGCCTTGGGGAACTGATCCCGCAGAACGCTGTGCATCTGCGACTCGGGCGCGCGCGCGAACGGCCGCACAACGGCCACGCATTCCACCGCCTCGCGAGTGGTTCCGGCCAGCCGCAAACACTCCGCGATCGACGTCTGAGGCAGTCCGCCGGGCCGCCATACGTGATCGAGCTTATTCTCTTCGATCGCGGCCTTCAGCTCGCCATCTTTCAATACGGCACAGGCCGCATCGCCTAACAGACCACCCAGTCCCAAAATCACCATCGGCTTATTTAGCACCCTCTCTTGGGGTGGATTTCGCCTCGATTTTGGCCCAGCTATCGCGCAGGGCGACGGTGCGGTTGAACACCAGCTTGTCACCGGAAGTGTCTGGATCTACCGCGAAATAGCCCAGCCGCTCGAATTGGTAGCGGTCACCAGGTCCGGCGTCGCGCAGGCTGGGTTCGAGCTTCGCACCAGGAACGATCTCAAGCGACTTCGGATTTAAGTTGACGGTGAAGTCCTCTCCTTCGGGAACCACGTTGGGATCTTCGCGGTTGAAGAGCGTCTCGTAGATGCGGACCTCGGCATCCACCGCATGCTCCGCCGACACCCAGTGGATGGTCGACTTGACCTTGCGGCCGTCCGGCGCGTTGCCGCCCTTGGTGGCCGGATCGTAGGTGCAGCGCAGCTCGATGACGTCGCCGCTCGCATCCTTGACGACGCCGGTGCATGTGATGAAGTAGGCGTAGCGCAGCCGGATTTCGCGGCCCGGCGCCAGGCGGAAGTACTGCTTGGGCGGATCCTCGCGGAAATCGTCCTGCTCGATGTAGATCACTTTAGAGAACGGGACTTGTCGTGTACCCATAAGTGTGTCCTCAGGGTTGTTGACCGCCTCCAAGTGCTCGGTTTGCCCTTCGGGATAATTGTCGATCACGACGCGCAGCGGGTGCAGCACCGCCATCACACGCGCCGCGCGCCGGTTCAGATCTTCGCGCACGAAGTATTCGAGCAGCGACAACTCGGTAATGCCGTTGGTTTTCGATACTCCGATCCGGCCGCAGAAATTCTGCAGCGCTTCGGGGGTATAGCCGCGGCGGCGCATTCCTGAAATGGTAGGCATGCGCGGATCGTCCCAGCCGCTTACCAGCTTGTTCTGGACCAGCGCCAGCAGCTTGCGCTTGCTTAGCAGCGTGTAAGTGAGGTTCAGCCGGTCGAACTCGATCTGCTGTGGATGATAGATTCCGAGCTGGTCGATAAACCAGTCATACAGAGGACGATGGTCCTCGAATTCCAGCGTACAGATGGAATGCGTGATGCGCTCGATGGAATCCGATTGCCCGTGAGTGAAGTCGTACATCGGATAGATGCACCACTTATCGCCGGTGCGGTGATGCTCCATGTGCAGAATCCGGTACAGTACCGGATCGCGCATGTTGAGATTGGGCGATGCCATGTCGATCTTGGCGCGCAGAGTTTTCGATCCGTCGGGAAACTCACCCTTGCGCATGCGGTCGAACAGGTCTAGATTTTGCTCGATCGTCCGGTTACGGTAGGGGCTATCCTGGCCCGGCTCGGTCAGAGTGCCGCGCTGCTGGCGAACCTGATCGGCCGTGAGATCGCAAACGAAAGCCTTGCCCTTCTGAATCAGCTGCACCGCCCAATCATACAGTTGGCCGAAATAGTCGGAGGCGTAAAACAGCCGGTCTTCGAAATCGCCGCCCAGCCAGCGGACGTCTTCGATGATCGAATCGACGTACTCTGTCTCTTCTTTCGAAGGATTGGTATCGTCGAAGCGCAGGTTGCATTTTCCGCCGAACTCGCGCGCCAGCCCGAAGTTGATCGTAATCGACTTGGCGTGGCCGACATGCAGGTATCCATTCGGTTCGGGAGGAAAGCGGGTATGTACGCGTCCCTGATATTTGTCGGTCCTCAGATCGTCGAGGATGATATCCCGGATGAAATTCGACTGGACGGGCGTCGCGGGGTCAATGTTGGGTGTGCTCATGTCGTTTGGTTCTTCGTTACCGCGAGCTGCTCAAGCGCGTGGTCGATTCTCAACAGGCAGGTCTCGCGACCCAGGACCTCCAAAGTCTCAAACAGCGGGGGTGCGTCTTTGCGTCCACAGACGGCGACCCGAATAGGCTGGAACATCTGTCCTGCTTTGATCTTTAGACGTTCTGCTCCCGCACGTAGGGCCGGGTCAAGACCCGCGTGATTGAACTCGGTAACGTCGCCCAGAATCTTGCGAGCTTCCTCCAGCGCGCGCCCAGCCATGCCCGCATCTCCCTTTTGCGGGATCAAGAGGGCCGGGTCGTACGGGTTTTCCTGGAAGAAGAAATCGGTCGCGGTTTTCACATCGCTCAACAGCCGGATGCGTTCCTGGATGAGCGGAACGAGTTGACGCACCTTTGCAGCATCCGCTTGGGGCAAAAACGGCAGCAACTGCGCGGCGAGATCGTCCTGCGGCATGGTGCGGATATGCTCGGCATTGAGCCAGACAGCCTTCGGATCGAACGGATCTTGCTCGGTGAAGTTAATCGTGGCATTGCTGCGATTTACTCCCTCCAGCGAAAACACGTCGACGAGTTCCTGCCGCGTCATCTTTTCGCGATCGTCCTTAGGCGACCAGCCCAGCAGGCACACGAAATTGACGAACGCCTGCGGCAGGAAACCGGCGTCGCGATACGTAGTCACGCTCACCACCGGCCCATGCTTGCGCTTGGATAGCTTGGACCCGTCCGGCGCGATCAGCAGCGGCAGATGCGCGAAGTTGGGTGGCGTCACGCCCAGTGCTTCAAAAATCAGCACGTGCTTGAAGGTGTTCGAGAGGTGATCCTGGCCGCGGATGACGTGGCTGATGCGCAAATCGGCGTCATCGGCGCAAGAGGCCATGTGATAAGTCGGAGCCCCGCTGCTGCGAAGGAGTGCAAAGTCCTCGATATCCTCGGTGGCCTTCGACTGCGGCCCGTATACCAGATCCTGGAAGGTCACTTCTTTGCGCGATTCGCGGGGAACCTTGAAGCGCAGTACGAACGGCTCGCCTCCATTGGCGCGCAGGTCGCTTTCCTCTTTCGACATGTTCCGCATCACGGGATTGAACTTTGCGTGAATGTCGACTTCGTTCAGGTCGACGTCCTTAAAGGTGTCTGGAACGAAGTCCCGATATGCCAGGCCCTGGTCCAAAATGGCTTTTGCGGCTTTCTGATGCAGCTCGCCGCGCTCGGATTGCCGGTAGAACTCGTCCCAGTTCAGATCCAGCCACTTTAGTCCCTCGAAGATCGAATCGAGCGATTCCTGCGTATTCCGCTCGACGTCCGTGTCGTCGATGCGCAGGATCATGGTGCCGCCATTTCGGCGGGCATAGAGCCAGTTAAATATGAACGTCCTGGCGCTGCCTATGTGGAGATACCCCGTTGGCGACGGGGCGAAGCGGACTCGAAGCATTAATCTATTCAGGATAACAGCCGATGGCTGGCGTGGATATAATTGGGGCAAGTTCGAACGGAGGACATTTAAGATGAAATCGAAAAATACAGTCGGGATAGCCTTGGCCGGCGGACTACTGCTGGCAGCACCGGTATTCGCCCAGCAGGTGGCCACGTATCGGGCCCAAATCAGGGGCGGCGGCGACCATGGTAAATGCACCATCGAAGTCGATGTCGATGGCGTGGCGGAAATCGAGATCCAGGGTGACCAGGGCCGGATGCGCACATTATCGGGAAACCCCTCGGGCTGGCGCCGCATGGAATGCAACCAGCCGCTTCCGCCCAATCCGCAAGGATTTCGCTTCAGTGGCGTGGACGGCCGCGGCCGGCAGACCCTTCTGCGCGATCCGTCCAGCAATCGCGGGGTAGCCGTCGTCCGCATCGAGGATCCCCAGGGCGGGCACGAGGGCTATACGTTCGACATTGAATGGGGTGGCGGCGGAGGTGGTTATCGCCCCGATGGTCCGGGCCGTCCTATCGAGCCACCTATTGTCGACCGAGGCCGGGATGACGGTGGGTTCCGCCGCAACCGCGACGGCCGGTGGGACGACGATATTCGCTTTACGGGGCGCGGCGACGGCAATTTCAATGATTTTCGCGGCCCCGATGACAGGCTCTACGATTGCGATGTGACGGTGGATCGCCGTGGAACCGTCACGGTTACGTTCCAGACCGCACGCAGGACGCAATTGACGTTCAATGGGCGCCTTACGCGTTTCGATCGCGACTTGATCGTGGCGGATATGTCCGGCAGAGGCGTACGCGGCTCCATGGAGATCCGGCTCAACGGCCGCGATCGTGTGACCGATATCGCTATGTCGGCCACCGGCCGGGAGCGCTTCGAGCTGCGCTGGCGCCGGTAAGAATTTAGAAGATACCGATCATCCGCCAGTAGAATACTCCGGCGATCAATGCCACGATCGCCGAGACCGCATAAATATTGGCGACATTGAATAGCTGCATCCTGCTGAAACCTTGTTTCTGAGTGATGCTATCGCCCATGGCCATCCAGAAATTCATGTAGGTTAACCAGAACGGAGCCGATGCCAGCAGCAGGGGCGCAGTCAGCACCAAAGGCGGAATTCCCGCCTTGGCAAGTGGTTCCTCAAGCGGCAGGAAGATCAAAGGCATGGCGATAAAAGCCGTCGGATCCAGAAATCGTAGCGCGAGCATCGCAAATAAGACGACGATCAGCAAAAGTATGGGAGTTGCGATCAGGCTGCCGACGTGGGGCAACATCAATCCGGCCATCCAATCGGTGATTTTTGCGTCCACGATCACGTTCCCCAAGCCGAAGATCCCGCCCAGGAACAGGAGCAGTGTCCAGGAAACGCCCGTAGCGACATCGCCATCCTGCAGGATTCCGGACATCGCGAATACAGCCATCGCCACCATGCCGACCCCGAAGGTGGGGAAGGAGTGGAGCTTGCCGTTTGTGGCCCACAAAAAGATCGAGGCCACAACCACGATCGCGGTGATCATTTCAGGCCGCTTCACAGAACCCAGGGCTGCTAGTTTGGCGCGCGCAAAGTCGGTAGAAGCCTGCAGGGGAGCTTCCGGCTTCAACAGAAGCTGGTTCAGCAGCAGGATGAGGCCGCAGAAGATCAGGGTCGGAACGGCCATCACCTCCGCATACCCGGTCCAGGTGATCGGCAGGTGCTTATCGGCGAACATCTTGAGAACCACCGGCCCGTTCAACGATCCCAGTTCGAATGCCAAGCCGGGTACCACTGCCATTTCGACAACTGTGAGCATGATCAGCGCCGACCCTTTACTGCGCGGCGCCAGGCCTAGCGATTGCACCATGGCCCACGCGATGGGCGCCATGATGGCAGTACGAACCGTCATCGAAGGAATGCCCAGCGCCAGAACAAATCCGATCACGAAGAACGCCGTTAGGATTCCGGCATAGCTTCCCGGAAATAACGTCAAGATGTAATAGGAAAGCCGTTCCGCCAGGCCGGTCTTGCGCATGGCGAATCCGTAATAGAGCACCGCGAGCAGCGTCCAGAAGGCCGGGTCCGCGAACCCGCTGAGAGCACGAGGCGGCGGAACCTTCACCGCGATCAGCAGGGCCATCATTAGCACGG
Source organism: Bryobacteraceae bacterium (assembly GCA_025980665.1). Classification (GTDB taxonomy): domain Bacteria; phylum Acidobacteriota; class Terriglobia; order Bryobacterales; family Bryobacteraceae; genus Palsa-187. Next base: position 8,900 of record JAICXC010000111.1, on the reverse strand, counting down.
ATGCGACGCCGTTGTTCATGACTTCCGTGGCCCACAGGATCACTGTGCCAGCGGTAATCGCCAACACCAGTTGTCCCGTGCGCGTCAAGCCTTGAGGCGTAGGAGAAAACGCGAGTACCAGACCGACCACGATCGCGACGGCCAGCCAAATCCACTTACTAGCGGTGGGACCGGAGACGGCAACGGGCGGGGGCGCAGCGACTGAGGTGCTCATAAGAATCCTCTATCCTATCAAGGTCGGCGGACTGCCCGAAGCTTGGGCTTGGACGACTCCAGGGGCAGGAAGGCCGCCTGGTCCGGATCGTACGCCGTGACGACTCCCTCGCCCAAATCGTACAACCAGCCATGCAGCCGCAGATCGCCCTGCTCCAGACGGGCCGCCACGGAGGGATGCGTGCGCAGATTGGCGAGCTGCTCGACCACGTTGCGTTCCGTCAGTGCAAGCAGGAACTCGGAGCCGTCGTGAGGTTCTTCGTGCTGTGTCACCGCTCGGCGCGCCGGCTGCGCGTAATTCAGCCACGCGCTTACGCTGGTCAGAGGCTCCAGAGGCTCGGGGTTCAATACGCCCTTCATCACGCCGCAGTCCGTGTGCCCGCAAACGATCACGTCCGGCACGCCCAGAACGCCCACGGCGTATTCGATGGTCGCCGAAACGCCGCCGATGGCGTCCGGGTAAGGCGGAACAACGTTGCCGATGACCCGGCAGATGAACAGCTCGCCCGGTTTGGTCTGCGTCAGCATGCAAGGGTCGATCCGGGAATCGGCACAGGTGATGAACAGCGCTTCCGGCCGCTGCCCCAAGGCGAGTTTCTGGAAAAGGTCGCGGTGCTTGGGATAGACGGTCTTCTGAAATCGCGACAGGCCTTTGAGAATTCGGTCCACGGACAACTATTCTACACGTCAGCCAACTCCCCAGATGAAGTAGCGCTGGCTCCTAGTCAGACCATCAGCCCAGCTGCTGAAGGTGTATTATGGCGGCATGAGCCGACGATTCAATCTGACTCTCTCAATAGCCACAGGCCTCCTATGCGGAGCGCCGTTTAGCTGTTTCCCATTGCCGATGCAAGCGCAAGCACAAACAGTTAGGCCGGATAAGCCGAGCATTGTCATCGCAAAAGACGGAACGATTTATCTCAACGAGCAGCCCGTCAAACTCGACCACCTCGCCGAAGAGATCAACCGAACTTTCCCGAAGGCTTCAGCGGTTTATGTTCGCGGCGACAGCAGAGTAACCTGGGGCGAAGTTTCACAAGTCATGGCCGCGCTCAATTCGGCGACGATTCCGATGAGAGTGGTTTCCAAGTAGGGTCCATTCGATCAACCAACATCTATCCGACTACCCGCCTAGGCCGGGTAGCGAATCTGATACTATCAGGTCATGATAGTGTCGCCTGCTGTCCTCAGGCCTAAGTGCCGATGATTCCGAGAGGATTTCCGCCCCGCCGTCCCAGAATTCGTGAGAACGTCAACGAGGCGATCCGCGCACGCGAAGTCCGCGCTGTTTTCCCCGATGGCAGTGTCGAGGTACTACCCACTCCTCAAGCGATTCGTAAAGCCCAAGACCTTGGACTCGACCTGATTCTCATTGCTCCCACGGCTGAGCCTCCTGTCGCCAAAGCCATGGACTACGGGCAATGGCAGTACGAAAACAAAAAAAAACAGCACGAGGCCAAGCGCAAGCAGCATATCATCCAGGTGAAGGAACTAAAGTTCCGCCCAAATACGGATGATCATGATTACGACTTTAAAAAGAACCACGCCATTCGATTCCTGACGGAAGGAAATCGCGTTAAGGCCGTGGTGCAGTTCCGCGGGCGCGAAATCGCCCATACGGATCTGGGCCGAAAGCTCCTGCTGCGCTTCGCGACGGATCTATCCCAGTACGGCAGCATGGAATCGCAGCCCCGCCTGGAAGGCCGCAACGCGCACGTTTTGATCAGCCCGGTTAAGGTAGAGAAACCGCACGCGCCCAAAGAGAAAGAAAAACCTAAGCCCGAGGGCGGGAACGGCATGCCTCCCGCGGCTGCTAGTTCTTAACGCCAGCGGCCTTTACGATAATAGTACTTGCCGCGGCGAGTTTCCCAACGCCCCGGCTCCCATCTGGCGCGCGCACGTGGTGGACGATCCCAGCGTCCTGCAACCCATGAATAGCGACCGCCGTTATAACCCCAATAGCCATCGACCCACACATATCCGGCCCCGGGCGCGATCCCTCGCGCTTCCACGCGCACCGGCGGTGGAGGCGTAGTCGCGTAATACGCATAGCCCCCGCCCGCGCATCCAGCCAGGGAAAGTCCACCGAGTATCACGGCCAATCCAAATGTTCGTTTCATTCGCGTCCTCTACTTTATTGGAACGACCTCAGAAGAAGCGGGTTCCAGGCTTAATCTAACCTTCACCTCGAAGGATCGCCGTGCTATGCACGCTAGCGTTTTCTGTGACAAAATACGAAACTGGAGGTATATATGTCAGCCAAAGTTCTTATTCTCGCCGCATCCTTGGGCGCTCTCATGACCGTTCCGATGCTGGCGCATCATTCATTTGGGTCCGAGTATGACAGCAAAAAGCCGTTGAAGTTTGAAGACGCAGTGGTGACCAAAGTCGAATGGACTAATCCCCACGCACGCTTCTACGTGGATGTGAAAGATTCCAGTGGAAAAGTGACCAACTGGAACTTCGAGTTGGCCAGCCCCAACGTTTTGAAGCGCAATGGCTGGACGCGAAACACTTTGAAGGAAGGCGACCACATCGGCGTCGAAGGCGCGGCGGCCAAAGACGGCGCGCATCTGGGTAACGCCCAGAGGGTCACTTTGCCCGATGGCAAGCGGGTATTTGCCGGATCCAATACGGATGGACAATAGCCGTGAAAAAGAATTTTGCTCGCGCGGCCATGACCGTCATGGCATTGGCGGCCGCTCTGCTGCTGTTGCAGGGACCGGCCGATTCTCAAGCTCCGGCAGACGCCAAGGCCCCGGCTAAGGGTGGCGGCAAGGGGAAAGGCAAGGGCAGGGCTCGCCCGACCGGCCCGACACCCCGCATGGCCGACGGCAAGCCCGATTTCTCGGGGATCTGGAATGGAGGCGGACCCATCGGCGATATCAAGCAGGGGCTGATGCCGGGAGAAGAAATCTCTCTCACTGCCTGGGGCAAGAAGGTCATGGATTCGCGGCAGTCGAAGGATGATCCGGAGGCAAATTGCCTGCCCACCGGCGTGCCGCGCATCGCTCCCTATCCGTGGCGAATTCTGCAAACTCCCACCCACATCTTCTATCTGTTTGAGGGCAACATCCACAGCTTCCGGCAGATCTTCATCGACGGCCGGCCGCACGTGAAGGATCCGGATCCCACATGGTACGGCGATTCCATCGGAACCTGGGATGGCGACACCCTAGTAGTCGACACCATCGGGTACAACGATAAATTCTGGTTCGATTTTAACGGGCACCCGCATTCCGATCAGCTTCACACTATCGAACGCATCACCCGGCCGGATCTCGGCGGACTGGATATTGAAACTCAGATCATTGACCCGGTTGCATACACCAAGCCGTTCAAGATCAAGTTCACGGCCACACTTCGCCCAGGCGAAGAGTTGATGGAGTATATCTGCCAGGAGAACCAGCAGGACGCTCAACACCTGCAGGGTCCAGCGGGTTTGCAGTAAGAAGAACTTAGACAGGAAGAGTGGGCAGGCTTCGCGGCCTGCCCATTTTTGTTTCTACTGAGCCTTACAAGAAAAATTCGCAGCGTCGTTCGTGCTGCCGACACCCTTGTATGTCGCCACCTGCGGATACGGGCATAGCGGACGAGTCATGTCCACGCGGTTATTAGCAACGTGCGAAGCCGTTATCTGCTCCGGAGCAATGTTGGATTCTCGCCACCGCTCCATCGCTCCCATCAGGTTGAATTGGTTGGGACCAGGGCCGCCCTGGCAGTGCCCCATGCCGGGGACCATGAACAGCCGATACCAGTTGTCCTGCTTGGGGCCCATCTTGGCGAGGACGCTCTCGCGATAGTTGATGCTGTTCTCGGGTGAAATCCCCGTATCGTTCCAGCCGTGATAGGTAATGAGCTTTCCGCCACGCGCCTTGAACTGCGAAAGATCCGGATTCACGGCATTGATGTAGCCGTACTTCTCGTCCACCGCCGGAACGTCCTTGTTCACGTCGAACGTCTTCCAATCCCAGTTGGGATCCTGATGCAGGACCTCTCGATAGGTTCCCAGTGAAAGCGCCGTAGGTGCAGGGCCATTCGCCGCCGACAACAGCCGCCAGCTGCCTTCGCTGCCCTTCGCGTATCCGGGATAGACTAAGGCGCCCTTGGAATTCATCAGCGGACCATGCGCCCTCTTTGCGGAATCCACCTGCGCTGGAGTGAGGCAGTCGTCCGTATCGCCTCCTTTACACAGCAGCGAGCTGTAATCGAAGTTGCACTTGCGCGGATTGTTCAGAAAGCCGTCTTTGACTCCGTCGGCTGCATCGCATGCATCAAGGACCGCTTTCCCTAGCAGTGCCACTTTGGCCGGCGGAACCGCCGCGCCAGGCTGCCGTACCGCCGTTTGCAAAACGATATCGAAGGCATGAAGATGAGTCTGGAAATTCGCGGGTGCGCCGGCCACGATGCCGTCAAAATCGTCCGGGTAGCGTTGCGCTTCCATCAAACCCTGGCGTCCTCCGGTGGAGCATCCATTCCAGTACGATAAGCGCGGTCCGCGACCGTAGAAAGCGGTAATCACAGCCTTAGCCTTCACCGTCATTTCGTGCACCGCGCGATAGGAAAAATCGACAATCTTTTCCGGGTGGCCCACCGCGAACTTGGCGTTGCCGCCTTCGTGACCGGTATCGGTGGAGGACGTCGCATAACCTTCCTGCACCGCGTTCGCCAGTGCGGGATAGCTGATTACTCCCGCCCACCCGCCGCCGCCGACGGCTTCATATTTTCCGTTCCATGCAGCGCCGATCGGGAGCCACACTTCGATCTTTATGTCGGAATCGGGCGACGGTTTGAGGGTCGCGAACACGCGGCAATACGCCGGCAGCATTTGAGGCGTCGCGTTCGCCGGAGGAGGCGGCGGAGGCGGATCAATCGCATCCGGCTGCGGCGCCGGCGGTGGTGCGGGATTCTTGAACGCCCCGGCCGCGACGGTTGTGACCAAAGTGATGGTCGTATCTGGCAGTTTGAGCGACTGCAACTGTTCGCAAGGAGTCTGCGCGAAGGCAACAGAGCTTGCCGCAAGAACAGGAAGAATAAGAATGCGATTCATAAAAGGCACCCGGCCTAGACCAACTCTTGAAAAATTACCACAAGCAGGTGCTGGAAGCCAGGACTTGGTCGATAAGACTTCTAGCCGATAAGCCCTCTAGAAGCTGAAGGACCTTACGACTAAACAACGAAGTAGTGGTAGGCGAAATTTTGCGTAGAAAGTAAGACGATCGCCAATGGTACGAACGGGCTATACGTGTGATGCTGCTACTGGGATTGAGAAAAGAAAGGTATAGATGCGAGCAAAGATCTTACAGATTACCGCTAGTTCATTGATGTTAGGGGCGTTCTTAGCGCCAATGACGGCGCTTGCCCAGAACGAAACCCACCACGGCCTCGGCCTGGACACACCCGCCGATGGCCGCGGAAACCTTGTCCGCCAGTTGCCCCCGCGGGGCCAGTCGTCGACAGGCTCAGTGGTGCAGGGCAATGGCATCAGCTACCACAACGGCCCGGTCATGCATAATGGCGTCAATATCTACTACATCTGGTACGGGGATTGGTCCAAGGATTCCACCGCCAACGCTATCCTTACAAACTATGCCCAATTCGTGGGCGGTTCCCCCTACTTCAATATCAACACTACCTATGGCGACACAACCGGGAACGTCCCGAATACGCCCTCCACGATCCGATATGCGGGCTCGGCGTTTGATGCGGGTTCTCAGGGAACCTCTCTGAGCGATAGCAGTATCTGGACGATAGTGACCAACGCCATGAAGACCTTGCCGGCCGACCCGAATGGTGTGTATTTTGTTCTGACTGCGCCCTATGTGGCGGAGACTTCCGGCTTCCTCTCGCAGTATTGCGGCTGGCACAATATCAACTACTTTGGAAGCACAACTATTAAGTACGCCTTCGTGGGCAACCCTGCGGCCTCACTGGGGTCGTGTTCGATCCAGTCCACTGGTCCGAACGGCGACGCGCAGGCCGACGCGATGGTCTCGGTGATAGCGCACGAGTTGGAAGAAGCCGCTACGGATCCCGAATTAAGCGCGTGGTGGGATGCATCGGGCAACGAAGACGCCGATAAATGCGCGTGGACTTTCGGAACTACCTATGTCACGGCGAACGGCGCACAGGCCAACATGATGATTGGCTCGCTAAATTACCTGATCCAGCAAAACTGGGTGAATGCGAGTGGCGGCTATTGCGGTTTATCTTACGTCGGGACTCCGGACTTCAGTTTGTCGGTATCGCCTGGCTCGCAAACGGTCACTCCGGGCCAAACCGCTAACTACACCGTAACAACAACACCGCTGAATGGGTGGTCAAATTCGGCCGCGCTCTCGGTGACCGGGGGATTGCCTGCCGGCGCGTCCGTGAGTGTCAGCGGAAATCTAATCACCATCACTACCTCAAGCACTACTCCTGGCGGCAGCTACAACTTCACGATTTCGGGCACCGATGGATCCCTGACGCATACAACATCAGCAACCCTGGTAGTTTCGGTCCCGGCAGCGCCAACCTTCAGCATCAGCATGGGACCGAGTTCACAGTCGGTGAAGCGCCCAGGAAACGGCAGTGCAACAACTACCTACAAGGCGACGGTGACAGCAACCACGGGCTACGCTGGCACCGTAAATTTGACCTTCGGCGGAGGCACCACCGGCGTGACGATAGCGGCATCTACGGCCTCGATTTCGAACGGAAATGGGTCCGCGACGGTGACCGTAACGGTGACATCGAGCGCGAAGAAGGGCGTCAGCACGATCACTGTAACCGGCAAGGACGGCACCAACACCAAGTCCGCATCAGCGACGCTGCACATCAACTAAATAGCAGCATAAGCCGGTCTGATCGTTAGGCGCCACGCAAGCTCTAAAATGCATGTGTGGCGCCTATTTCTATTTGTGGACTCACCAAGCAGTACGGAAACGTCCGGGCCGTCAATAATCTGAACCTCGATGTAATCCAAGGGGAGATACTCGGATTCCTCGGACTGAACGGCGCAGGCAAAACCACGACCATTCGCATTTTGCTCGATCTGCTTCGCCCCAGCAGCGGAAATGCGTTCATCCTGGGCCATGATTGCCAGTCCGATGGATTACTGGCGCGCTTGAACATCGGGTATCTGCCGGGAGAGATGGGAATCTACTCCGATCTCACGGGGCGCGAAGTCCTGGATCTTCTCGCGGGCTTGAACGGCCGTGCCGTTAAAGTGTCGCGACGTCGCGATCTGCAAGAGCGCCTGGAATTTCCCGAGAGCGACCTGCGTCGTCGCCTGCGGGAATATAGCACCGGTATGAAGCGCAAACTCGGCCTGATCCAGGCATTTCAGTCCGATCCCACGCTTCTGATTCTGGATGAGCCTACCGAAGGGCTCGACCCGCTAATGCAAGAGTCGTTTTACAAACTCCTGGTGGATGTGAAGCAGCGCGGCCGAACGGTGTTCATGTCGTCGCACGTGCTATCTGAAGTTGACCGGGTGTGCGATCGCATTGCGCTGATTCGAAAAGGCGAGCTGGTGTTGCTGTCGGGCATTGAGGAATTGCGTAAGCTGGCAGCACGCCCAGTACGAGTGCTATTCGCCGAAGACGTGCCTATCGCAGCGGGTTTGCCGCCGGGTAACGAGGTCGTCGAAACTGGGCCGCGCGCATGGAACCTGAAAGTCGAAGGGCCACTTGGGCCGTTACTGCGCTCGATTGCGACATTACCAGTGCGGGACATCGAAATCGCCGAAGCTAAGCTCGAAGACGTAATTCTCAGGTACTATCGCGACGGTGCCGAGTGAGGGCCGCCGCGCTGTTATTCACTTACTCGCTCAAACGGGTACGAACTTTGGTGATCACGACTGGGCTATTGCTCGCAGCCCTTCAACTAGTTTTGATCTTCGTCGCCGGGGCGATCCAGACCTCGGGCGGCTTCGAACAACTGAGTTCGCTATTGCCACCCTTTGCGCGCCAGCTCCTGGGACCGGCGGTGGTGACGATGATGTCGTTCTCGGGAATCGTATGCCTTGGATATTTCGAGCTGGCCGTCATGGGAGCATTGATCGCGCTCGCGGTGACGCTTGCTACGGTCCCCACTTCAGAAGTCGAGATCGGCTTCATGGACTTGATCCTGGCGCGTCCGCTGGCACGCCACTGGATCATTACGCGTACCATCGTGCTGACGACGCTGGTATCGGCCTTTATGCTGGCGCTGATGGTGGCGGGCACGAGGATCGGATTGCGGATGTTCGCGCCGAAGGGCGTCCTGTGGCCTTCGACGACACTCATCAATTCTCTAGCCGTAAACCTCGGAATGCTGACGCTGTGCTGGGGTGGTGTGGCGATGGCGATCGGCGCCGCCTCGAGCCGTCGCAGTGTTGCAGGCGGAGCCGCGGGATTGCTGGCGCTTGCGACCTTTCTTCTGGACTATATCGCGCGGCTATGGCAGCCCGCCGAATCGATTGCCTGGTTATCGCCGTTCCGATACTACAATCCATTCGACCTGATCACAGGGAACGCCCTGCCGCTCAAGAACCTATTCATACTCGGAGCGATTGCGGTGGCCGGATTCGCGGCGGCGTACGTTTTGTTCGCCCGGCGCGATATTTCGCGTTAAGGACCGCGTTTAATGAGTGGTTGCCCGCTCTTAATCAGGTGGTTGCCCGCTCTTAATCAGGTGGTTGCCCGCTCTTAATCAGGTGGTTG
>JAICXC010000211.1 GCA_025980665.1 Bryobacteraceae bacterium | reverse complement strand
TTGGCAGGAAAAATTCACGGGCGTCGGCCGAAAGACCGTGGTGCAACTGGCTCGCGAATTTGCCCGTACGGCCGAGAAAACACATGGCAAGTGCACCATCATTATCGGTTCCGGCATCAATCACTGGTACCACAACAATCTGCACTACCGTTCCGGAATTTCAGCGCTGATTCTGTGCGGCTGTGTGGGTGTGAACGGCGGCGGGCTCAATCACTACACGGGGCAGGAAAAACTGACTCCGATGGCGTCCTGGAGCTCCATCGCGATGGCGCTCGATTGGATTCGTCCGCCCCGCTTGCAAAATGGCCCCTCGTTCCACTACGTCCACAGCGATCAGTGGCGATATGAGAAGACCCACGCCGACTTTCACCCGCCAAGCGGACGCTTCGCGCGCGAGCATTTCATGGATCTGCAACTTGATGCCGTGCGCATGGGCTGGCTTCCGTTCTACCCGCAATTCAACCGGAACCCGATCGAGCTGGTCCGCGACGCGGAAGAGGCGGGTGCGCACACTCCTTCAGAAATTGAGCGCTGGCTGGTGGAGCAGCTTCGCACCGGTAAAACGCGCTTCTCCCTCGAAGAACCCGATCTGCCCGAAAATTGGCCTCGTGTATGGCTGATCTGGCGGGCCAATGCGCTCCATAGCAGCGCCAAGGGACACGAGTATTTCCTGCGACACTATCTAGGCACGCATTCCAACGCGATCGCGGACGAAACCGCTCAGGAGTCCGTCAAGGAGATTCAATGGCGGGAAGGCGCGACACAGGGCAAGATGGACCTGGTTGTCGATCTGAACTTCCGTATGGACACATCGGCGCTCTACTCCGATGTCATTCTGCCGTCGGCAAGCTGGTACGAGAAGAATGACCTCAACACCACCGATCTACACTCCTACTTTCATCCCCTGGGTGCGGCGGTCCCCCCGTGCTGGGAATCGCGGAGCGATTGGGATATTTTTCGTGCTCTCGCGGAAAAGACCAGCGAACTGGCGCCAGCTCACTTTCCAGAGCCGTTTCGGGACCTAGTCGCGACGCCGCTGCTGCATGACACCCCGGATGAGCTTGCCCAGCCTGAGGTGCGGGATTGGACCAAAGGTGAATGCGAACCCGTGCCGGGCAAGACCATGCCCCACTTCTCGATCGTCGAGCGTGACTACGTCAACCTGGTGCATCGCTTCAATTCACTCGGCCCGGGGATCAAGGAACACGGAGTAGAAGACCGCGGCGTCGAGATGGAAGTCGCGGATCTGTACGATGAGTTTGCAAAACTCGTCCCCTCCTATGAGTGGAATGGCCGCAAGTATCCTTCTCTAGTGGATGCTGTGCATGCAGCCGAGGCGGTGCTTTTCTTCGCACCCGAATCTAATGGAGAGGTGGCCTACCGCGGATTCAAGGACCGGGAGCGTCAAGTCGGGTTACCCCTGGCGGATCTAGCGGAGAGCCGTCGTAGCATCCGCTATAACTTTGCCGACCTTGGCAATCAGCCTCGCCGTATACTGACCAGCCCATGTTGGTCAGGTATTGTGAACGACGGCCGGGCCTACAGCGGCTTCGTCATGAATGTGGAGCGCCTGGTTCCCTGGCGCACGCTCACCGGACGCCAGCACCTGTACCAGGACCATGAAGCTTATCGCGCTTTCGGCGAATCATGTCCTACCTTTAAGCCTCGCATCAGTCTCGAAGACACGTTCAATATTGTCAAGAGCAAGCCGGTCGGAAAGTCCATCACCCTGGCCTGCATCACGCCTCACGGAAAATGGCATATCCACTCCACCTACTACGATGATTTGCGGATGCTAACGCTTTCCCGCGGTGTCGAACCCTTCTGGCTGAACGACAAGGATGGCGCGGACATTGGCGTCCTCGACAACGATTGGGTGGAAGCTTACAACGACAATGGCGTCATCGTGACGCGCGCCGTAGTCAGTGCCCGGATACCGAGAGGAATCTGTATTTTTTATCATGCACCGGAACGGACCATTTCCTTTCCGAAGTCTCCAGTCCGCAAAAACCGGCGAGGTGGTGGGACCAACAGCATCACCAGAATGCGACTGAAACCTGTGCTGATGGCCGGAGGCTACGCGCACAACTGTTATCGCTTCAACGATTATGGTCCGCCGGGCACAGATCGAGATACCTATGTGCTGGTTCATAAGCTAGAGGGCAAGCCCCAATGGGATTAAAAAGGAATAACGCATGAACATCCGCTCGCAGGTCTCGATGGTTTTCCATCTCGATAAGTGCATCGGATGCCATACGTGCAGCCTCGCCTGCAAGAACCTCTGGACCGATCGGCCTGGCACTGAGTACATGTGGTGGAACAATGTGGAGACCAAGCCAGGCACGGGCTATCCTACGCTGTACGAAGATCAGGAACAATATGACGGCGGCTGGGTGCTCAAAGATGGCCAGCTTCGTCTGAAGCTAGGCAGTAAAAAAAGCGAACTGATCAACATTGCCTACAATCCACGGCTGCCGACGCTCGATGACTACTATCATCCATTCACGTATCGCTATAGCGACTTGATTGATGCGCCGCTCGGCGACGATCAACCCGTCGCGCGACCTGTCTCGATGATCACCGGCGAGGACATGAACATCGAGGCTGGCCCGAACTGGGACGACGATCTGAGCGGCTCGCCTGTTTACGCGGCGAATGACCCGAATCTGAAGGTTCTGACCGAAGAAGAGCGGCGGCTGTTCTTCGAACTTCAGCAACTGGTTTATTTCTATCTTCCGCGGATGTGTAATCACTGTCTGAATCCGAGCTGTGTC
>JAICXC010000050.1 GCA_025980665.1 Bryobacteraceae bacterium | reverse complement strand
GTGGTTGCCCGCTCTTAATCAGGTGGTTGCCCGCTCTTAATCAGGTGGTTGCCCGCTCTTAATCAGGTGGTTGATAGTTGTGCAGCAGATCCTGATAGCCGTTCATCGCCAGCCTGCACGCCATCTCGGTTCCCGCGAAGCGCGCGCGATGCCACGTTTCGCGGGGCGTGTAGACGATATCGCCCTGGTCGGCGATAAAGATGGGCAACGATCCGATCTTGTACTCCATCTTGCCTAGCAGGATGAACCAGAACTCGGACGATTCCAGGTGGAAATGGCCCCAGTCGCTGTCGGGCGCGGGCCTCTGCTTGGTGGGATCGCCGATGATGATATTGGCCACGGCGCGATCGTCGGCGATAAAGCGGCGTTGCTTTTCCGTTCCCGCCACAACGGCGTTGAAGTCGATGTAAGGCTTGTTGCCTTGATCGTACTTGCCTTTGCCGCTGATTCGCACCTTGACGAAGTTGAACCCGGGCATCGGTGCAGGTTTTTCGTCAATGGGGTACATCGTCTTTGCACCCGCGATATTCACTTCTAGACGCAGCGACGGTTTATCGCCCACGGTTTCCATGCTGAAAACGTTGCGATACGGTACCTGCACAAGATAGCCCTTCGAGGCGACAAACGGCTCCTGCCCCTCGATACTGAAGCGAATCTGCCCGTCCTGGACGATCCACCAGGCGCGGGTATCGGGATGGAACTGGCGCGGCGTCTTCGCGCCCGGGGCCATGGAGACATAATCGGCGCGGAGAGTGCTGTCATCGACTACCGTCTGACTCCAGCTGGACTGACCCTTGTGCTTGGCGAGAAGCTCGGAAAGCTTCCAGATGGGCTGGTTCGGCGCTACCCACGCGTTAGGCTGGACCGGCAGCGGCGCCCAGGCAAAGGTTTCGCGCTGCTGAGCCCGCAGAGCGGAAAATAGGCCAAAAGCCACCGCCGCAAAAATCGCGATTTGTTTGAAAAGGCGCATATTCACTGTCCCCGATTACGATAACATCCGGGCGTGTTAGTGTCATGGGGTGAACCTCCGGCTACAGTGTTCGCTGATTGCCTTCGGTGCCGCTTGCATTTTCGGCCAGGCCCGCGATTACGGCCGGTCAATGGTAATCACGCAGCAGGGCATAGCCGCCACCAGCCAGACGCTGGCGTCGCAAGCCGGCGCACAAATGCTGGCCAGGGGCGGTTCGGCCGTGGATGCAGCCATCGCCGCGAACGCCGTGCTGGGCGTGGTCGAACCGATGATGAACGGCATCGGCGGCGACCTGTTTGTGATTTATTGGGATGCCAAGTCAGGGAAACTGACGGGACTGAACGCGTCGGGACCAGCGCCGCGCGGGCTGAGCGCGGACTTCCTTACCAAGCAAGGGTTCCAGTCGATTCCGGACGGCATTCACAGCGTCACCGTGCCGGGAGCCGTCGATGGTTGGGCCAAGATGCATGCGCGCTTCGGCAAGCTGCCGTGGAGAGATTTGTTTCAGGCGGCGATTGCGTATGCCGAGGAAGGCTTCCCGGTAACCGAGGATGCCCAGCGTTATTGGGCTGGGTCGGCCGGTTCGCTGCGAGCTCAGCCGGAAAGCGCTCGCGTGTATTTGCCGGGAGGCCGCGCACCCAAAGTCGGTGACATTTTCAAGAATCCCGAAATGGGCCGGGCGCTCCGCGTAATTGCCGAAAAGGGCCGCGACGCTTTCTATAAGGGTGAAATTGCGGATGCAATCCTGAAGACGTCGAAGAGCTTGGGCGGCACCATGACTGCGGAGGATCTTTCGGCGTTCTCCTCCGAGTGGGTGGATCCGATTTCATCGGAATATCGCGGTTGGCGCGTGTATGAGTTACCGCCGAACAGTCAAGGGATCGCCGCGCTTGAGATGCTGAACATCATGGAAGCCATTCCGGCCGGCAAAGGTAGTCCCTACACGGCTTACGAACTGCACCGCCGCATCGAAGCCATGAAGCTGGCGTATTCCGATCTGCGATACAACGGCGATCCTCGCTTTGGGGATATCCCCGTGCGCGGGCTTTTATCGAAAGACTACGCGCGCAAGCGTGCCGCGGCGATCGATTCGGCGAAAGCCAACTGTGCCGTAGCGGCGGGTACGCCGGTGTTCGGTGAGACTACCTACCTGACCACGGTGGACAAGGATGGCAACATCGCCAGTTGGATCCAGAGCCTGTATGACTACTTCGGCTCCGGCGTAACGGTGGAAGGCCTGGGCTTTCTATTGCACGATCGCGGCAAGAATTTCACGCTGGCGCGCGGGAGTCCGAACGTCTTGGCCGGCGGGAAGCGTCCTTCGCACACCATCATTCCGGGTTTTATGGAAAAGGGCGATCAACATATCGGGTTCGGGATCATGGGCGGATCCAATCAAGCCATGGCGCATGCGCAGTTTGTCTCAAACGTGGTCGACTACGGGATGAACGTCCAGCAGGCGATGGAAGCCGCGCGATTCCGCAAGAATGGCGCGCCCGGATGCGACGTGCGAATTGAAGGGCGAGTGCCAGCAGCGGCGATCCAGGGATTGAAGCAACGGGGTCATCAGGTGCAACTCATTGGCGAGTACGATTCTGCCGCTACGGGTCGCGGGCAGGCTATCTTGTACAACTCGACCACGAAGACGAAGTTCGGTGGGTCGGACCCAAGAGCCGACGGCGCCGCCGTTCCGGAGCCGATCCGGTAAACCGTCCCGGTACAATAAGAGATTGATGCGCACCGCCCTGGCGCGAAAACTGTCCCTACTGTTGCTCGCGGCGTGCGCGTGTGCCCAGACCCTGCCGGTAAACTGGCGCGTTCAGCCGGCCGGCACTCAGGCGGCGCTGGATTCGCTGCCGCTCAGTGCGGCGGTCTCGCCCGACGGCAGATACCTTCTGGCTCTGAACGCGGGAACCCATCCCTCCATCAGCGTTGTAGAAACGGGTGCGATGAAAGAGACCGCGCGAGTGGCGATCGCGGACGCCGGACTCGGATTAGCGTTTTCGCCGGACGGGCGGCGCGTATACGCCGGCGGGGGCGCGCGAAACGTCGTTCTGGAATTCACGTTCTCGCCCGCGGGCGAATTAAAACCGCTGCGGGAAATTTCGGCGGGACAACCCGCCACCATGAACTTCATCGGCGACGTCGCGGTCTCGCCGGACGGTAGGACGATCTTGGCAGGCGATCTTTTTCATGACCGTGTGCTAGTGATCAACGCGCAATCGGGCCAAGTCACGAGAGCGCTCAAGTCCGGACGGCGGCCGTACCGGATCCTGCTTCATCCCGATGGCCAGTCGTACTTCGTTTCGAGCTGGGCCGATGCATCGGTGTACGAGTATAGCTTGCCTTCAGGCACCGAGATGGCGCGCGCTCGTGTGGGCGCGCATCCCACCGATCTCGTTTTGAGCAATCGAAAGATTCCCGACGAGCAAAGTACGTGGCAGTATCGCCTGTTCGTGGCGGCGGCGAACACCAACGATGTATTCGTATTGGGCGTGACCGAAAGTAAAGACGTGAGCGTGCTCGAAACGCTGAACGCCGGGTTCAGCGCTGTGGCTCCAGCGGGTATGACGCCCAGTGGCTTGGCGCTGAGCGCCGACCAAACGCGTCTCTACATCGCCTGTTCTGATGTGAACGCGTTGGCGGTGGCGGATGTTTCGGAAACACGCAGCCGCATAGCGGGATTCATTCCTACAGGCGCGTACCCGACGGCCGTGCGCATTCTGAAGAGCGGCAAACTGGCAGTCTTGAACGGCCATGGCGCCAGCATGTCGGTGATCGAAACTCCAACTGACGAAACACTGCCCGCATTGACGACGAAGGCCATGGCGGCAACGCCCTATCGCGAGTCGTTTTCGGATTCTCTGCCCGAGCAGCGCTCGTCGATTGAACACGTGATCTATATCCTCATGGACGGAGCTGGGGGTCCGAACTCCGCCAAGCTTGCGCGCGAGTTCGTGCACCTGAATAATTTCCACCCAGCCGGCGATACGCCAGCCAGCGCTTTCAACTGGTCTGTGGCGGCCATCGCTCCGGATTTTACAGAGAGGCTAAGTCCAAGCTTCGCCGCGGGACGTTTGCGCTACGACGGTTTTGAAGGCGGTGAATCCGCTAATCTCCCTCCCGCTGGATATTTGTGGAGCAACGCATTGTCGGCTGGCTTGACGGTACGAAATTATGGCTTGTTCGTCGATAACGGACCGCAGGGGGCGCGAGTCAAGGACCCCTCGCTTCAAAACATCACTAATATGAAGTATCGCGGGACCGATCCGCAGGCCTTTCTCGACGACTTGAAACAGTTCGAGTCGGGCATGATGCCCAACTTACTCACGGTCCGTGTTGAGAGCGACGCGGCTCTTGGACGGATTGTGGAAGGCGTTTCCAAAAGCAAATTCTGGCCGCAGACGGCGATTTTCGCGATGAATCCTTCTATTCCAACTCCCGTGCTGCTGGCGCTCTCGCCTTACACACGCCGGGTGGCGACAGACCCAACGCCTTACGACCAAGTCTCCGTGCTGCGCACCATTGAGCTGATTCTGAATCTCCGGCCTATGACTGTATTCGATTTCTCGGCCCGTTCGCTGGCGGCCGCGTTTGTTTCCATGCCTAACAACGCTCCCTACTCCATGGAGCCAACCAACCAGTGACCTCGCTCTGCTTTATATGGCACATGCACCAGCCGTTCTACAAGGATCTGTGGACCGGCCAGTATAAGCTGCCCTGGACACGTTTGCATGCCTTGAAGGATTACGCCGGCATGGTCCGAATTCTCGGTGAATTTCCAAACGTGCGGCAGACCTTCAATCTGGTCCCATCCATGGTGTCCCAGATCGCGGAATACGCCGCCGGGACTGCGTCTGACCCGTTTTTCGAATGCGCAGCCATGCCCGCGGAAGCGCTGACCGAGGCGCAGCAGACCTTCGTGCTGCGCTATTTCTTTCAGGTCAATGTCGATAAGATCATGCGCCGCTATCCGCGTTATGTTGAGCTGTACGATCGCCGGCGCGGTCCCATGTCGATCCAGGATCTGCGCGACTTACAGATTCTGAGCCAGATCGCGTGGTTCGATGAAGACCTGCTGGCGAAAGATGAAGAGCTAAGGGAATTGGTCCGCAAGGGTCGGGAATTTTCTCTGGCCGATCAGGAGCTGATGATTCGCAAGCAGCGCGAATCGCTCGCGGCGGTCCTGCCGGTATATCGCGACTTCGCCGCGCAGGGCCAGATCGAGATCGCCACCACGCCCTTTTATCATCCGATTCTGCCCCTGCTGTGCGATTCCGATATCGCCGCGGTCTCGCATCCGGGCGTGACCCTGCCGCCGCGCTTCCAGTATCCCCAGGATGCTCTCACGCAACTGGAACGCGCGCGAACGTATATGCAGGATATGTTAGGCGTGAAACCGACCGGCCTGTGGCCTTCGGAAGGATCGGTTTCTGACGAGGCCCTGGCCATGGCCGCCGGCTGCGGCTTTAAATGGGCCGCGAGCGACAACGGGGTACTGTCGCGGACGCTGGGCAAAGCTGCCGGCTGCGAGGAAACCTATCAACAATATCTGTGGGAACAAAACGGACGCGAGATGCGCCTGCTGTTCCGCGATCACTACTTAAGCGACCTGATTGGGTTCGAGTATTCGCGCATGGACGCCGAACAGGCGGCGGAACACTTCCTTGCGCGGATTCGAGAGAACACCAGTCAGCACGATGTGCTGGTCCCCATCATCCTGGATGGCGAAAATGCCTGGGAATGGTATGAGGCCAACGGACGTCCATTCCTGCGCGCCCTGTACCGGCGCATTTCCGATGATCCGCGGCTGGAAGCGACGACCGTCTCGCGGGCCTTGGAACGATACGAAACAAGAGCGCTCCAGCACGTTGTTCCAGGATCGTGGATCAATGCGAATTTCGATATCTGGATAGGCGCGGAGGAAGACAATCAGGCTTGGGATCTGCTGCTGGACGCCCGGCGCGTGTACGACGAATACGCGGACGGGACCATGGAAATCGCGCGTCTGCTGGCCTATGAAGAACTGCTGATCGCAGAGGGAAGTGATTGGTGCTGGTGGTATGGACCGGAGCATGGCTCGGACAATCGTCCGGAGTTCGACCAGCTTTACCGCGATCACCTATCGAATGTGTATCGCGCGCTGGGCCTCGATCCGCCCGCGCAGCTTTCGCACCCGATTCTCAAAACACAGGAAGGCGAGCTGCATGAGCCTCCCTCGAATGCGATCCACGTGACGCTGGACGGCGAGATGACTTCGGCTTTTGAATGGATGGGTGCGGGGCACTACCGGCCGGATTCTCGCTCAGGAGCAATGCACGGGGGCGAAGCCGTGGCGCGTGAGATGTTTTATGGGAGCAATGGCACCGAACTGTTCGTGCGGCTCGATTCGGCGGACGCGGGAAAGTTCGGCATCGAATTCGAGAACGATGGCGCGGCCACCGCCCGCGTGGTGACGGGGCGAATCGTAGAAATGGAAACTCCGCGAAAAGGCGATCGCTTCCGCGTCACCGTGGAGCGCGATGGCCTGCCTCCGATGACGCTTCCGGCGGATGGCTGGATCGAATTCCCTAAATGACCGGGTTTCCTAAATAAACGCAGTGGTCTTGATGCCGGACACATCGAAACGCTTGCGGCAACGCATGTTCTTGCACATGGCTTTATCGTCGAGTAGGACCATATAGCTCATCCACTTGGCAAACTTGGCGCGGTCGCGCTCGTCGGCGCCGCCGGGGATACGGTCGAGCTTCTTGCGCACCAGCCAGTTCAGGTCGTAGGTGTCCGCTGTTTTGCAAAACGGACAGTTCAGCGTCGCGGGCTTCGTCGTTCTCGATTCCTTGTAAAAGGCTTTTTCTTCCATGCAGCCTACTATGATACAGCGGCGTAAAATGAGAGCGTACGTGCTCTCTGAAAACGAATTCGACACCTTAGTCACGCGGGCGCTGCGCCGTATTCCCCCGCGCTTTCGCAAGCATCTGCAAAATGTCGCCATCATCGTAGAGCGCGAGCCGTCGCGGCCCGGCCTTCTCGGTTTGTACCAGGGACATCCTCTCACTACACGCAGCGTGGGCAATAGCTTCACGATGCCTGACAAAATCACCATCTACCAGGGCCCGCATGAACGCATAGCGCGAACTCCGGAGGAGTTGGAGCAGATGGTGGCGGATACGGTTTGGCATGAGATAGCGCATTATTTCGGTATGGATGAAGCACGCGTGCGAAAGGCCGAGAGGAAGCACGGAATTCGGTGATTCGTTGCTATATTACGGATCGGCGGACACTTGCGGGGTCGTTGCTAGACACGATCGCCCGCAATCTTGCGGCAGGCATTGAATGGATTCAGATTCGCGAAAAAGATCTGAGCGCCCGAGCGTTGTTCGAACTGGTTGAAGCAGCCGGCAAACTGCCGAATCCACATGGTTCGAAAATCCTTGTCAACAGCCGTGTAGATGTTGCCCTCGCTGCGGGAGCCGACGGCGCACATTTACCCTCGGGATCGCCCCCAGCGCGAGTCTGGCGGCATCCGCCTTTCCTAATCGGTGTGTCATGCCACTCTGTCGACGATGTTCGCAACGCGGAGAAGGACGGAGCCGATTACGCCCTATTTGGTCCGGTATTTCCGCCCCTGTCGAAATCCACCGGGCTCGACCCGAGGGGATTAGACGGTCTGGCGCGCGCAGCGGCAGCGGTGACGATCCCCGTCCTCGCGCTCGGCGGCGTGACGCGCGAAAACTCCGACTTGTGCATGTCTGCAGGTGCAGCGGGCATCGCGGGAATCACTATGTTTCAAGAGTTGGTAAAATCCAATTCGTGACAGCAGCTGCGGCTAAGCAAGCCTATTCGCGAGCGGAGACGCGGCGTCTTCTCAAAATCACTGAGCGGCAACTGAAGAGTTGGGAACACCAGAAGCTCCTTCCGGCCTCCGAAACATACGGGTTCAAGGAGCTTCTGGCGTTGCGAACCCTGCTGAAACTTCGCGCCAGCCGGATGCCCTCGCCGCAAATCAAGCGCGCGCTGACCGCACTCCGCGAGAAACTGCGCGATATCCACGATCCTCTAAGCCAACTGAAGATTTACGCAGACGGGAAACGCATTCGAGTCGAAATCGAAGGCCGCGCTATGGAGGCTGAATCCGGGCAGCTGCTGCTGAATTTCGATGCCGTGGAGCTGAAGCGCCTGCTGGAATTCCGCAAGCCGGTGCAGGTCAACACAGATCAGGTCCGGCGAGCCACCGCCGAACAGTGGTTTCAGCGCGGGCTGGAACTGGAGCAAACTGGTGCGCCCTTGGCGGAAGTGATCGAGGCCTATCAGAAAGCAGTGGAGCTGGATCCGACTTCCGCTGGAGCGCTGGTCAACCTGGGAACCATCCAGTTCAACGCGCGCAACTGGAAGGAAGCTGAGCGGTACTACCTCGAAGCACTGACGGCCGATCCGCAATACGCTTTGGCACATTTCGATCTGGCCAATCTATATGATGAGCGTGGCGACCGTGCCCAGGCCTTGGAACATTACGTGGCTGCGCTCGAAATCGCGCCGTCATACGCCGACGCGCACTACAACCTCGCTCTGCTCTATCAAGGGTCCAACCAGATGATGAAGGCAGTACGGCACTGGACCGAATACCTGAAGCTGGACCCTGCGAGCCATTGGTCGAGCATCGCGCGGCGGGAGCTGTCGAAGCTCCGCAAGGCGGCGGTAGTCACAGGCGCAGGCCGGTCACAGATCTTGTAAGAACGGATTGCGAGCTTTCTCGCGGCCGATGGTCGTGTTGGGCCCGTGGCCGGGAATCACCACCGCAGTCTCTGGAAGCGACAGAAGCTTCTCATGAATGGAGCGGAGAATCTGACGCCCGTCGCCGCCTGGTAAGTCCGTGCGGCCGATGCTGTCGCGAAACAGCGTGTCGCCCGCGACCAGCTTGTTCTCCGCGGGAATCCAGATAGAGATGCTGCCCTGGGTGTGCCCCGGCGTGTGAAGAATCTGGAAGTCACCGTCACCCAGGCGCAACCGATCGCCTTCGCGCGCTTCGCTGTCGATTTCAGTCCGCGAGGGCGGCTGGATTCCGAGCCACGAGGCCTGAGTATCCAGGTGAGCATAGAGTTCGGCATCGTTCTGGTTCATGTACACGGGTGCGCCAGTGAGCGCCTTCAGCTTGGCCGCGCCCCCGATGTGATCGATATGGGCGTGCGTGATCACGATGGCCTTGACGGTTAAGCCGTGCCGGTCCAGCACTTCGGTGATGTTAGCGATCTCGTCCCCCGGATCAACCACAATGGCATCTCGGGACTGCTCGTCACCAAAGATCGAGCAGTTGCATTGCAGCATTCCAACCGGCAGAATCTCGTGAATCACAACCACGATTGTATACTCGGGTTGTAAGCAGGACCGGAGTATGCCCCTGTGGGCTAAGAACCATTCGGTGGAATCCTTGTTGCCTGAGGACAGAATTGTATGAGCGGGTCGGCTTGCCTGAAGCACTAGAGTGCATGGCTTCGCAAGTAATAGACGCTCTTGAAGTAAATACCATGACAGCAACCGCCACATTAAGCAATGGATATATCGCTCTGAGGGAAGGTGCAGCGTGGATGGATCTGTCCGGGCGCGGCAAGATTCGCGCCATCGGGGAGGATCGGGCGAGGCTGCTGCACGCGATGACCACCAACCAGGTGGAAACCCTCAAGCCGGGCGAGGGATGCTACGCCTTTTTCCTGACCGCCCAGGGGCGCATCCTCGCGGACGCAAACCTGCTCTGCTTCGAGGATCATTTCCTGATCGATACCGAGCCGGAAACCCGGACGAAGGTTTACGAGCATCTGGATCGTTACATCATTGCCGACGATGTCACGCTGGAAGACCAGACTGGCCGGATGGCGACCATCGCCATTGAAGGGCCGAAAGCTGCCGTCGCACTGGCGGAATTGGGTGCCCCGGTGCCTGCGGGACCGTATTCGTCTGTGTCCTGGAAGTTCGGAACGGTTGCCCACCTGGACACCACCGGGAAGGGAGGGTTCTTCCTATTCATCCCGATGGAAGAAAAAGAGGCCGTGCTCTCGCAACTGTTCAAGGCAGGGTTTCCTGAGGCGACCGCCGAGGACGCCCGCGTCGTGCGCATAGAAAGCGGCCGTCCGCGTTATGGCGAGGAAATCACGGAGCGTTATCTCGTCCAGGAAACCGACCAGTTGCGGGCGGTTAATTTCAACAAAGGCTGTTATCTGGGCCAGGAAATCGTAGAACGTGTCCGCAGCCGCGCCCAGATCCATCGAGTGCTGCGGCGTCTGGAAATCGAAACGGGCGAGCCTCCCGCCGCGGGGACCAAGCTCAAGTCCGGCGATGCGGATGCCGCTGAAATCGCCAGCGCCGTGTTCTCACCGGCGCTCGGCAAGACAGTCGCGTTGGCGTATGTGCGTACGCAGTTCGCCGATCCCGGAACACCTATAGCTCTTGATAATGCCGCTGCCCGGGTGGTTTAAGACGTAGAGTTATCGAGAGGCTCGGGATTGCGGCTCCGCTTCCACCGGGAATTCAAATGTCTCGGCCGCCGCTTCGACAATCAGCTTTCCCGCGCCTAATGGCTTGCCCTTGCTGGGATAAAACACGGCGCCGTCAGTGGATTGTCCAGATGAGAGCTTGGTCGTCACCAGCGCGATCGCCGA
The DNA here is from genome assembly GCA_025980665.1 of Bryobacteraceae bacterium. Taxonomy (GTDB): domain Bacteria; phylum Acidobacteriota; class Terriglobia; order Bryobacterales; family Bryobacteraceae; genus Palsa-187. The sequence goes on along the minus strand of JAICXC010000050.1, from coordinate 24,759 downwards.
GGCTGCCGATGCGGCTTTCAGCTTGGTCGAGCCCAGGGCCAGGTAGTCCTGCCGCCGCGATTCGTAACCGTTGGTGGAACGTACATGTGCGTTGCCAAACAGCGCCGCTTCGTAGGCGCTGATCAACCGCCCGACATCTCCCCGGCTGGCGTGATCCAGTAGCTGCTTAACCACGGTTCCGGCCGACACAGCTTGAATCCGCTGGCCATCGTCCCGCTCGAACCGGAAGTCTTCCGGCTTAAAACTCCAGGACACCGGCGAACCGTTGGAGATGGCAACCTGTAAGATGGTGTAGCCCAGTACTCGCGTGGGAAGCGGGGCGAACATGATGGTTACACCGCCACGCGTCAGCGCTTTGTATTTCAAGCCTCCGGATTCGAACTCCAGAACCTGCCCGTGCACCTTGGCAATGGGGAAAACCGCAAGGAATAAGATCGCAGCCAAGCGGAGGTGAATGAGCGATCTCATGCCACTTCCATCATAAGCCGAACCCCAACGGCGAATGGTGCCTAAAAGGGGTCAGAACATTAAGAAATCTAAGACTTTAATGAGCCATGGGAACGTCGTCTGAACCCTTTGCAGGGCCACCTTCGCCTTTCTTGGGCTTCCGCATCAGCAGCACCAGCGGGATCATCAAGACGAACACCAGCGTCAACAGTTTGAAAATGTCCAGGAACGCCCGCATGGCGGCCTGCTGCTGCACTAATCCGAATACCGCGCCGTAAGCACGTTGATCCGCCAATCCCGGCCCTGCCCCTGCACCGAGGAACATGGATCTTAGGGATCCCAGCCATTGCTGCGTCGCCGGATCGCCCTGGGCGACGTGGGATCCGAGAATGTTGATGTACTTCTGCTGATAACGCGTATTGAGCATGGCGATCACCGCGATCCCTACCGCCCCGCCGATATTGCGCATCAGGTTAAAGAGGCTGGTCGCGTTTCCCATACTTTCGCGCGGCACCCTGCCCATCGTAATGGTTGTGAGCGGGACGAAAATCAGTCCCAGTCCGAAACCTTGTATAAATTGGGGCCAGAACAGATCCCAGTAGCCTGCGTTCAGATTCAACTGTCCGAACTGCCACGTCGAGAGAGCGCCCATGAGCAAGCCGCCCGCGAGTAGCTTACGCGGATCGAACCGCGGCAGGATCATGCCTATGAGCGGCATGGCGATCATCGATCCCATCCCTCGCGGAGCCATGGTCATTCCTGCTCGCGTGGCCGGATATCCCATCAGCGTCTGTAGCCAGATGGGCAGAATTACGATGCTGCCATACAGCACGAATCCCAGAACCGCCATCAGAAACACGCCAGTGCTGTAACTTCCAACCTTGAAAATACGGAGGTTCACGACCGGGTGCTCGGCCAGCATTTCGCGAACCAGGAACGCAGCCAGAAATATGCCGGCGATTACCAGAAGTCCCACGATAAAGGGCGAGCTGAACCAATCTAACTGCTGACCTTTATCGAAGGAGATCTGCAACGCCGCGATCCATACGGCCAGCATCCCGATACCCCAATAATCGATACGCGCCGTTTCATCGCGCTTAATGTAAGAGGGATCGAAAACGAACCAGTGCACCATAAGAACCGACAGGATGCCGACCGGTAAGTTGATATAGAAGACCCAGCGCCAGCTATAGCTGTCCGTGAGCCAGCCGCCGAACACGGGACCCAAGACCGGCGCAACCACAATTCCTAACCCCCAGAAACCCATCGCTTTGCCGCGGCCTTCGGGTGGGAACGCTTCGAGCAGAACAGCTTGCGAAATCGGCTGCAGCGCGCCTCCACACAGCCCCTGAATCACACGAAAGATCACCAGCAGGGGCAGCGTCGGCGCCGCTCCGCACAAGAATGACGATAGGGTGAAGCCCGCCACGCTATACATCAGCAGACGTTTGCGGCCAAAGAAGTTCGCCAGCCAGCCGGTCATGGGCAGAACAATGGCGTTAGCTACCAGGTACGAGGTAAGAACCCAGGTAGCTTCCTCGATGGTCGCCGAAAGGTTCCCGGCGATGTGAGGAAGCGAGACGTTGACGACGGTGGTATCCAGCACCTCCATGAAGGTGCACAGCATCACCGAGAAGGCAACAATCCAGGGGTTGACGTGGCGCTCGGACACTACGCTTCTAGAGTAACTGCATTCGCTTAGCGGGCTCGCATGGCGAACGCATACAGCGTATCCCCGGCACCCACCACTAAATATTGAACCCCGTCGAGTTCATAGGTGATCGGACCGTTGCTGACCACCGTATGCAGGACCGCGTGCCACAGCGGCTCACCGGTGGCGGGATCCAGGGCTACGAAGTTCGAGCTTGGATCGCCGGCGAACAAAAGTTTCCCCGCTGTGCTCAGCAGTCCCGATCGGACGCCGCCGCCATTGCCCGGCCATTTATGGCTCCAGCGAATCTTTCCGGTTTTGTAATCGATCGCCTGGAGCATCGCTTCGGAGACACCGCTGCGATCGTTGCCACCCCACCCCTCGGGTTTGTCGTCGTCATCGTAAACGTAGTACACACTCCAGGCGCGGGCAGCGTTGGCGTAGAACAATCCAGTCTCGGGGTTGAAACTAGGCGAGGGCCAGTTGATCGCTCCACCCTGGTTGGGCGTCACCAGTGCGCCATCGAGCTTAGGCTGCTTGGCTGGATTCGGAATCGGCTGGCCCTTCGCATCGACGCCGAGGGTCCAGTTGGTCTTGACGAACTCGCTGCTTGAGACGTTCTTGCCGGTGGCGCGATCGAGCACGAAGAACCACCCGTTTCGGCTGGCTTGCGCCAGAAGCTTCCTGGGTTGTCCGTTGATCTCGCCATCGAAAAGTACTGGCGTCTGCACCGCATCCCAGTCGTGCGTATCGTGCGGCGAGGGTTGGAAGTACCACGCCAGGTTGCCTGTATCAGGATTTAGGGCAATGATGCACTCCGTGTACAGGTTCGATCCTTCGCGGCCCTGCCCAGCGATCACCGGCTGCGGGTTGCCCGTGCCGAAGTATAGGAGATTCAGATCGGGATCGTAAGTGCTAGGCACCCAGGTCATTCCGCCGCCGTGCATCATAGCTTCGACGCTTGGCCAGGTCTTGGCTTCAGGACTGCCCGGCTCGGGATGCGCGTACCACCGCCATTGCAGTGCCCCGGTATCGGGATCGTGCGATTCGATATAGCCGGGAATATCCAGATCGTCGCCACTGACGCCGGTGATCACGTGATTCTTTACGATGACGGGAGCAACGGAGGCATAGTAGAACTGCTCCAGGTCGCAGATCTGCGTATGCCACTTTTCCTTTCCATTTTTCGAGTTCAGCGCGACCAAGTTGCAGTCTGGAGTTTCGACGTACACCATTTCACGCAGAACCGCCACACCGCGATTGCCGATGTGCCATCCGCCCTTAGATGGCCACACATAATGCCAGATCTCGCGACCGGTGCGCGCGTCGATGGCCCATACGTGATCCGGGATTGTCGTATAGAGCACCCCGTTCACGACCACGGGCGTTCCCTTGATGGTGGTGTTGACATTCCCGCCGCCGGCCTGCGGAGCGCGACCGGGATTCACGCGATAAACCCAGGCGAGCGGCAACGAATTGATATTCGACTGGTTGATTTTCGAAAGGCTGCTGTAGCGGCGGCCGGAGGTGTCGCCATTGTAGCTGGGCCATGCTTGGGGGAAAGTCGTTTGTCCAAACGTACTAACAGCAAATAGGAAGACGGCGAGCCGATTCACTTGAGCGACTCCAGGTATCGGACCACGTTATGCATGTCCTGGTCGGTGTAAGCATCGAGCATCTGATTGTGCACCGTCAGCGGGTCGTCAATGTCCACCTTCACATTGGGGCCGCGCGTAAAGGCACGATATTCTCCAGTGGCATCGCGCAGAGCGACGCTGAAATCGTCAATGCGCTCGAGAGATCCCGTGACGAGCTGGCCGCCCGAAGGCGTCACCGTGACCTGGAGCGGTTTACTTCGGCGTGGGAACAGGAAACGCTGCTGCAGGTCGATCGGGCTATATTTGCGCCCGACTCCAGCCAAGTCACCCGAAGGTGAGTGACACGTATTGCACTTACCAGCACCATTAAAATAAGCTCGCCCGGCTTCCAAATTGCCCGTGAGCACATTAGGAGGATGCTCAGGATTGCGATTCTTGGCCGTCGCTTCGATCTGGTCTTTGAGAAAATGCGTGAGGTCGGCCACCTGCGCGTTCGTCAGGTCCGTCTTGTGATTCGCGAGTTTCTTGAGCGCCGGTCCGATCTCATTACCCAGGCGATCGCGCAGCACCAAAGGAGAACGAATGAGATCCGGCCCTTGTTCAGTGCCTTTCGCCAGCGCTCCGTGGCAGTTGATACAGAACTGAGTGTAGACGCGCTTGCCGCGATCCGCAGCCGCGGGGTCCACCTGCTGGCGTACATAGGGTCCGGCTTGTCCAAACGCGTGCTGACAAAACGAACCCAAGACCAGCAAGATCAGACGTCGCATATCTCGATTGCCTTGTTCAGGGTAGCGATTGGATCGTGCCCTGGAGCTGGGCTGTACTCGTGCGAGACGAACCCAGTGAACCCCAAATCCGCGATGGCTTGCATAATGAAACGATAGTTCAACTCCTGAGAATCGTCGATGTCGTGACGGCCGGGATTGCCGCCAGTGTGGAAGTGCGCGATCCATTGGAAGTTATCGCGAATGTTGCGCACGATATCGCCGTCCATGATCTGCGCGTGATAAATGTCGAACAGGATCTTCACGCGCGGCGAGTTCACGCGCTTCATCACATCGACACCCCAGCCGATGTGATCGAACATGTAGTCCTTGTGGTTCACTTTGCTATTCAAGTACTCCATGCAGATGGTGACGCCTTTGTCCTCCGCCTGGGCTTTGACTTTGTTGAGAAACGCCACGCAGTTGTCCGCTCCCACGCGATCGTCCATGCCGCGCCGATTTCCCGAAAACGTGATCACGTTCGGCACGCCGGCGGCCGCCGATTCGTCGATGGCCGCGCGCAGCGATGCTTCGAGCTTGGCGTGATTCGCCGGAGTGTTCAAAGCATCGGCGATGGTCCCGCCGGGGCCGAGCGGATACATCGAGGGCACCAGTCCGTACTTCTTGAGCAGAGGCCAGTCGGCTGGTCCGACCAGATCGAATCCTTTGATGCCGAGGCGCGCGGCCTCGCGGCAGCAGTCCTCCATGCTCATTTCGCGGGCGAAGACGCCGCGCGTGATGCCTTGCTTGATGCGGCCCTTTCTTTGGACCGGCGGAACGATTCCTGTATTTTGCGCGAGCGCGAGCGGCGCGGCTAATGCAGGTAGAAAATCTCTGCGTCGCATGGATTCCTCCTAAGGTTCGACGATCTTCAGTGAAACGCTTTGAGAGCCGCCGCGTTCCAGCATGACTTTCTCGGCGCGCATCAAGAGTTGGTTCGAGACTTGCGTATTCACTATGTTCCTGGTGAGAGCGATCACACGATACTCTCCGGGCGCAAGTCCGGAAATTTGAAATCTTCCTTGGTCGTCGCCGGCCGGTCGCTCGGAATTCATGAGTGGGTCACCTACCGTGAAAGGCAATCTCACGACGAGCACAAAAGGCTTCCTGACGGGTTTGTCTCCGTCCCGCACTGATCCAGTAATGGTCGCGGGCCGGTCGTCCAGAACGATTTCCAGATTTTGCGCCTGAGCGCCTGGAACCGGTGTGACCATTCCGTCCGTCATGACCACGCCGTTGTCGCGGATTTCCTTGACGTAGTATCTGCCGCCCAATCCCTGCACGGACAAATCATGGGGTACCCCCCAAAGATTCCTAACCGTGAACTTGCCTTCCGTGTCCACGGCTCCGACGGCGGAGTCGAAGCGCCCACGCATCATGATCCCCACACGCTGAAACGTCGGCAACGTCGCGCCTTCGGAAGCTATAAAACGACCGTGGATTTCGGCAGCCTGCGACATGACCATCGAAACTTCCACGTTTGCGCGTCTGATCTCGACTTCGGCCAGTGCCCATTTAGCTGTCTCGTTTGGTTCCCCGGTCCTGAGGGTGAACAAGTATGAGCCGGGTTTCAGGTTGCGGACCAGAAACCCGCTGCCGCACGGTACGGTGATCTGACGACCGAATTCAGGGCTTATCTTTGCCGTTCTCGCCGAAAACGTCCAACGCTCATTGGGCGAGCAATCGGCGCCCGCCACCGAAACATGCGCGCGGTAGTAGGGCGCCTTGCGGACCGTAATCGTCCCCACACTTGTCGTGGCTCCCGGACTTAGCGGTACCGGCGCACTTGGTGCGGAATCGATGTCCTGATCGACGATCTTCAAATCGTCTTCAGAGAACTCAGCCTTAACATTCTCTGGGACCTTTGGAGAGACTAGAATTATGTATTGCCCAGCGGGCAACTCTTTCATAGTGAAAGATCCGTCTTGGCCAGTAACGCCTCCGGCTCCCATTGGTATTGGAATCGGTGAGTCACCAATTTCGATTCCGACCTGCAGACCGGCTACTGGATTACCGTCTTCATCGACGACCCGACCCGTAATTTCGCCCGGATGCGTCAGCGAGAAGCGCAGGTCTTGCGTAGGATGGTCACGATTCACATCCGCGCGAGCGAACGCGTCACCCGACGCGACTGAGGGAACGGAATAGCCCTCCTTCTTTACCTCGACAAAGTACTCGCCGAAGTGGTCGATTGGAAATCGGAACTCGCCGTGTGTGTCCGTTGAGGTTGTTGCGATCTGGGTACGGACTAACGTCTTTTCCGCATCGAGAAGAAATTCGAACAATGTGATTTCCGCGCCGGCTATGCCGAAATTGAGGCTCGGCTCCATCACGGAGCCACGAATTTCCGGTTTGATGTCGCCTTGGGCGCGGACAAATCCGGCTACGAGCGCCAAATAAGGGGCGAGCCGGAGGGCTTTCATCGCCCTATATTCTATCTCTTGTTTATGCTGCGAGAACTTCCAGAATCAGGCACTTGAGATAGAGCGTTTCGGGCACGGTTAACAAAATGGGATGATCCGAAGCCTGGGTCCGGCGTTCCAGAACCCGAACAGTCTTGCCCGCATCGAGCGCGGCTTCGGCGACGATCTGGAACAGCATCGCCTCGCTCATATGATGCGAGCAGGAGCAAGTCACGAGAATTCCGCCCGGATCGAGCAGCCGCAGCGCACGCAGGTTGATCTCTTTGTACCCGCGGGCGGCATCGTCCAGCATCTTGCGTGAGCGCGCGAAGGCCGGTGGATCCAGGACAATCATTGAATACCGGCGGTCGAGCCCTGCGAGGAATTCGAATACATCCGCCTTGCGGAACTGGATGTTGGTAAGCGCGTTCGCGCGGGCATTGGTTTCGGCGATCGCCAGCGCGGGAACGGAGGACTCCACTGCTTCGACCGATTCAGCCTGGCGGGCGGTATGCAGGGCGAATCCGCCGGTGGAGCTGAAACAATCGAGCACCCGTCCATGAGCATGGCGTTCAGCGGCGATGTAATTTTCGCGCTGGTCGAGATAAATGCCGGTCTTCTGGCCATGCAGCAGGTCGGCTTCAAGTTCCAGGCCGTTCATTTCTATCGCGACACGCTCGGGGATTTCGCCTGATAAGACGAGAGTCTCCGCAGCCAGGCCTTCCAGCTTGCGGACATTGGCATCGTTGCGCGCCAGAATGCCGGCGGGATGCAAAAGCTCATTCAAACAATGAGTGATTACGTCCCGCGCTCGATCCATCCCCTGGCTGAGTGTCTGCATCACGAGATACGGACCATAGCGATCGACAATCAGTCCGGGCAGAAGATCGGCTTCGGAAAAGACCAGCCGATAGGCGTTGGAATGAGTTACGATGCGTTCGCGATGCGCGAGGGCTTGGGTCAGGCGGCGCAGAAAAAACGGCCGGTCGATCGGCTCGCGATTGTTGGTGAGAAGGCGCAGCGCAATCTGCGAGGTGGAACTGTAATGCGCCGTGCCGATGATCCGGCCCCTTGGGTCGGCCACAGCGACGGCATCGCCTGGCTGGGCTTCGCCGCGATCGGTGATATCGCTCGAAAAGAGCCAGGGATGGCCACTGGCCGCCCGATCGGCAGCCTTGCGGTTGACTTTGACTAGGTTCAACGACTCTGTACCGAGAGACCGTAGGCATCTCCACGCATGGCTTCGAGGCGCGCGATGCGGTCCTCGGTCGAGGGGTGGGTGGAGAACAGTCGCGTCATGCCGCCGTTTCTGAATGGGTTCAGGATGAACATGTGCGCGGTTGCGGGCGAAGCATCCTCCATGGGGACTCGCGCGACTCCTATCTCGAGTTTGCGCAGCCCAGCGATCAAGCCATCCGGCGAACCGGTGTACTTGGCGGAGGCCGCATCGGCATCGTACTCGCGGGACCGGGAAATAGCCATCTGAATCAAACCGGCGGCCATCGGCGCCAGGATGATCATCAACAAGCCGCCCCACGGACTGCCTTCACGGTCGTCGCGGCGTCCACCGCCGAACCACATCGCCATATACGCGAGATGCGTGATGGCCGCGGCCAGCGTGGCCGCGATCGAACTGGTCAGGATGTCGCGATGCAGGACGTGCCCCAGTTCATGGGCGACGACGCCTTCGAGCTCACGATCGTTCATCAGCTGCAAAATCCCGGCAGTGAACGCGACAGAAGCGTGCTCAGGGTTCCGGCCAGTAGCGAAGGCGTTCGGCGAGGCATCCGGGATCAGCCACAGCTTGGGCATCGGCAAGCTCATGCGCTGGACTAAGCTTTGGACGAGGGGATAAACGCGCCGGTAGACTTCGGGATTCTCCTCGGGGGTGACTGGCTGAGCCGAGTAGGTCGCCAGCGCGATCTTGTCGGAAAAAAAGTAGCTGGTGAAGTTCATGACGACGGCCAGCACCAGGGCGATCTCGAGCCCGGATCGGCCTGCGATCATCACTCCACCGAACAACAATAAAGCGCTGAGCAAGCCCAGCAACATTGCGGTCTTAACGCCGTTCATACGGTTGTTTCCTAAAGTCCTGATCCCATCATAGAAGACGAGGCGGGGTCGAGATCGGTTCCCCCACCCCGCCTCGGCAATAAACGACAACAGCTTCGGTGCTAGTTATTGCTGACCTGGACTTTCACCTGGCGCGGCTTGGCGATCTCCTTCTTCGGCAACGTGATCGTCAGCGTGCCGTTCTTGTAGTCGGCCTTTACGCCCTCGGGATTCACGGTGTCGGGAAGGGTGAACACGCGCTCGAAGTGGCCGTAAGAACGCTCGACGCGATGCCAGCCGCCCTTCACTTTGCTTTCTTCAGTCTCTTTCTCGAAATGGCGCTCGCCCTTCACGGTGAGCGTCCCGTTCTCTAGCTGGACATCAATGTCTTCGAATTTCACGTCCGGAATATCGGCCTTCACTACTAATTCATTCTCCGTCTCCCGGATATCGACCGGAGGTACCCATGGACGGCCATTCGGTTCCACAAACAGCCGATTCATGGTGTCCTCAAACGCTTTCAAACCCGGAAATGGATCGAAACCGCTAAAAGGTGCATATTTGATGATCGCCATGATGTTTTCTCCTGAAGTTATCTAACTTCAATAACAGTATATAATCTGCTTAGCATATAGTCAAGTTTTCCGCCGAAGAATTTTTGACTTCCTTCCCTCCCCGTTCCGATACACTGTTCCCATGCGTATTGGAATGATTGGGTTAGGGAAGATGGGCGCGAATATGGCGCAGCGGCTTACTATGGGGGGACACGAGGTGATTGGCTACGATTCACACCCTCCAGACGCCGCCCGGATAGAGGAGATGCGAGCGACCATGGCCGCAGACCTAGCGGGGCTGGTGGCGCAACTGCCTGCCCCTAGGACCGTGTGGATAATGGTGCCGGCCGGGAAACCTACCCAGGACACAGTGGATGCCCTGGCTAAGTTATTGTCACCGGGCGACTTGATCATCGACGGAGGGAACACGCGTTTTACCGACGACATCGCCCGCGCCGAGGCGCTGGAACCAAAGGGGATCCATTACATGGATGCGGGCACCAGCGGCGGAATCTGGGGGCTAAAGGAAGGCTACTGCCTGATGGTCGGCGGCCAGCAGGACGATTTCCGTCGGGTGGAACCTATCTTAAAGACCCTGGCGCCTCCAGATGGGTATCTCTATTGCGGGGCCGTGGGATCGGGGCATTTCGTCAAGATGGTCCATAACGGGATCGAATACGCGATGATGCAGGGCTATGCCGAGGGTTTCGAGATCATGAAAGCCTCGCGCTTTCCGCTGGATCTGGGAGCCATCGCCAATCTCTGGAATCAGGGCAGCGTGGTGCGAAGCTGGCTGCTGGAGCTCACGGCAAATGCGCTCAAGCAGGACCCCGGCCTCGATCATCTTCAAGCTTGGGTGGAGGATTCCGGCGAAGGCCGCTGGACAGTAGAGGAGGCCATCAACACCGCCGTTCCGGCTCCGGTGATCGGATTATCTTTGATGATGCGCTTCCGGTCGCGGCAGGAGAATTCCTTCGGCGCACGAATGCTGGCGGCAATGCGGCACCAGTTCGGCGGGCACGCAGTCAAACCGAAGTAAATTACTCGAGCCGATCGGCCCACGAAGTTCGGATCGCGACCATAACTGGCGCGGTTCGGTAAGATTGGACCGTGAACGAGTCCCTGCTGGTCAATACTCTCGGCCACTCGGCTGGCGTGCTGATCTTCAGCATCTTTCTGGTGCTGCTGCTGCGGGATCGTGCTGCGCGGCGCTTGCGCGGGGGCGTCAAGTCGATGGTCGCCGCGCTGCTGGCTCTGGTATGGAACTTGGCTTCCTTGATCGTGCTGGGTAGCGATTCGCCAGACACTCGATTTATCCGCATCACCATCGCCGTTGGATTTTCGGTTTTGAGCTTACTGCCAGCGGTGCTCTTCGATCTTTGCCTGGAGCGGCGCCACCGCGTGCTGGTCCGCAGCGGATATGCGCTCAGCTCATTGGCAACCGTGTTGCACATCGCCGAGCTGTTCCGGGACTACGCCAGCTATCACCGCTGGGCCCTAATCTCAATCACCATCGGATTCGGAATCCTCACACTTATCGCGACCGTATTTGTCTACCGCGAGGGGCACGACCGGGCCACCACGTCGCGCGTAGCCGGGACCATGTCGCTGTTCCTGCTGGCAATGTCCTTCGTCCACCTGGGAAGCGGGCACGCGCGGCAGATCTGGTCCCACGAATTGGCTTTCCACCATGCGGCGATACCGCTGGCTTTGCTGGTATTGCTGCAGGATTACCGCTTCATTCTGCTGGATGCTTTCTTTCGTTTTTTGGCCAACGTTTTTCTGGCCGCGCTCTTTGTGTTCGGCGCGGTGGAGGCTTGGCGTCTGGAGCTATTGCCCGCCGCCGACACGCCCTTTCACATCGCGCTGCTACTCGCAGGTGCGTGCCTTGTGCTGGTGTTATTCGCGCTGGCTCGCGGCGGAGTTCAGAGGGCTCTGACCCGGCTAATCTTTCGCCGGCCGAATGAAGAGGCGCTCCTGCGCGATCTGAAGACCAACGTCCGCAGTGAAGAAGAGTACATCGCGGGCGCGGTGGCGCGATTAGGCGAGTTCATGGAAGCGCCGGCGCGGGTATCTGCCGGGGCCGCGAGGACAATAGACCCCGAAGACCAAGGCACCGAGGCCGTGGTGCATTTACGAACGGGCTCGGGCGGATCGCTTTCCGTGCTGCTCGGACGACGCACGGGCGGCCGACGCTACCTCAGCGAAGACTTGCAGGCACTGGCCCGCGTGGCCGCAGTAATCAGTGAGCAATTGGAGCAACACCGCGACCTCGAAACGCGCCGCTTGGTAGCGCAGGCCGAACTGCGCGCGCTCCAATCTCAGATTCATCCGCATTTCCTGTTCAACGCGCTGAACGCGCTGTATGGAATTATTCCTCGCGAAGCTCGCGGCGCGCGCGAGACTGTGCTGAATCTAGCCGACATTTTTCGCTATTTCCTCGAGACCAAGAAAACCTTGGTGCCACTCGAAGAAGAGATGCATATCGTCAAAGCCTATCTCGACGTGGAGCGTCTCCGGCTGGGCGACAAGCTCAGAATCGAGATCCACGTGACGCCCGACGCCCAATCGGTTCCGATCCCTATTCTTTCTATCCAGCCGCTGGTGGAGAACGCGGTGAAGCACGGGATCGCGCCCTTGGCGGGCGGCGGCTTGATCCAGATCGACGCCAGTATAGGCGCGGAATGCGAGCTGATCATCTCTGTGCGCGATAGCGGACCGGGATTTTCGGAATCCAACCGTACTGGTGTTGGCTTGGAGAATGTGGAGCGCCGATTGGAACTCTGTTACGGGGGCGGCGCGCGCCTGAGCATCGAATCCAGCCCCGCGGGTTCGGAACTGAGCGTTCGAATTCCCGCCGCATCCGCCAGGACTATCGAGGCTTGGCGATGAGAATCCTGATTGCCGACGATGAGCCGGTGGCCCGTCAAGTTCTCCGTGAACACGTGGAAGCGATTCCGTCGCTCGAAATCGCGGGCGAGGCATCGACGGGGAAAGAGACGCTGCAAAGGATCCTGGATTGGGATCCTGATGTGGTGCTCCTCGACCAGCAAATGCCGGAGCTCGACGGGCTTGCGGTGGTCCGTTCCCTGCGCGGCGCGCACACGCCGCTGATCATTTTCGTAACGGCCTACGAGCGGCATGCGCTGGAAGCGTTCGAAGTCGGCGCTGTGGATTACCTCCTCAAGCCGGTCCGCCGGGAACGCTTAGAAAAAGCCATTGAGAAAGCCCGGCGGCAGCTGAAGAGTCTACCCGCAGCCCAGGGTCCTAAGAAAATCGTAGGGCGCCGCGGCACGGATTTGTACCTGCTGGATCCATCTGAGATCGTGGCTTTTCAAGCGGATGGCGAACTGGTGCACATCATCACCACCGGACAGCGTTATCTGTCGGACCACTCACTAAGAGCGCTGGAGGAAAAACTGGAGCGACCGCGTTTCCGCCGCGTGCATCGGGGTACGCTGATCAACACTGATCACCTACGCAAGATCTCGCCGCTGTCCAGCCGGCGCTGGCTGCTGAAAATGTCGAACGGTTTTGAGGCGGTGGTCAGTAAGCGCCTGGCGAGCGCAATCCGCGAGCAGGCTCGCTGGTAGCGATCTACTGTTCGCCGCGGAACATGTGCTTCGCGTCGCGATTGTTTTCCTGGCAGATGTATTCGTACATCTCGTCGTTGGCGTTCCATGGAATCGCCCAGCCGCCCGACCACTTAGCGGTGTAAGCGCCCGGATCGTCGATGGTGGCGATGTAGCGCAACGTATCGTATTCGGGGCGCTCGAAGGTTTCCGTCATCTTCAGCAGTTCTGTGGTCGGGGGGCCTTCGCGGCTGATCCAGAATCGCTGGTTGTAGTTAGTGGTCTCCACCACCAGTTTTTCGCCTTCCCAGTGCCCGATCGAATAGCCATGGAAACTCGGATCGATGTCCTTGGGACGCTCCCGGCCATCCATATAGATCGTGCGATAGGTGTGCGGGCCGCCAACACCCATTATGTAAATGCGTTCTAGCTCGGGGATATCGACGATCTCAAATCCGTAAGGCGTGTGAAATAGCCGTGGGCCGCCCGAGGACTTGCAACGTACGTGCGGATCGTCCGCAGTGTTGTTGGCACGCCGCGATTCGTAAAGAGCGCGCGCCCAATCCTGGAAAGGTACATCTTCAACTTTGAGGTTCACCGGTGCGTTGGTAAGCGCGTTGTCAATGCCGCCACGTCCGCTACTGAAGAGAGTCGAGCCGGCGCCGCCATTCCAGACGCCGCCTTCACCGGGCAGTGGACCTAGCAGCACGTGCCCGTCAGGACCATGCGGAGTCGGGCGGGATGGCCCGCGCTTGGCCCTACCCCTGCCTTTGCCTTGCCCCTGGCCCGGATTCGGAACTCCGCGAGGGGGAGGTGGGATGATTCCCTGCCCCACGCCATTATCCTTGCCTGCGTTGGGAGTGCCGCCATTCTGCCCAAAGGAGGGCGCGGCCACTGAGAAAATCAACGCCGCGGTTGCGATTGCGGCCCAGCCAACGAATTCACGTTTTCGCACTTCGACCCTCCCTACTGCACTGTATAGACACCTCGACCACCGCGCAGACAAAATACTTCAAAGATCTACGGAATGGTGCCTTCGCTCGAGGCGCCGCCCAATTTCTGCCCGGTATTGGCAAGCGTCACAGAGCGCGCGTTGCCATGCTTCCCGCCATCCTTGGCAAGGGTCCCGCTGACGATGACTTCATCGCCTTCCTTCATGGTGCTCTTCTTCCAGCCACCGCGTTCCAGGAGCCTGGGAGGACCCATCTCGAACGCCCAGTTGGCGATTTTGCCGCCCTCGTCTTTCACGTCTATGTAGAAATACACGTGCGGATTCATCCAGTCGACCTTGGTAATGGTGCCCTTCAGCTCAATGGGCTTTTTGGCATCATACTCGGCCGCGAAGGAATGGTGCGCCAGCAGCGGAGCCGCCGCCATCAGCACGCCAGTTACTCCCAAAATCGCAAATGCGCGCAGTCTCATGGTCATGTCTCCTTTGGGTGTGCTCAAGCTTAACTTAAGGTGTTGCGTGTTTGCCAGATAAGGACTCGGTCTCGTGATTACTTTCATCACAAAAATATTCTTCTACGTCGGCCGGAACCCATGACAGGCTAAAGCCGCCGGTCCACGGTCTTGTGTAAGCCCCTGGATCGTTTACCGTTACTTCATATTTTAGCGTGTCGAAATCGGGGCGGGTGATCCGCTCCGTCAACGCCAGTTTCTCGGTATGCGGCAGACCGCCGTTGGTGAACCAAAAGCGCTCGGTGAAAGCAGTGGTGTCGGCCACCAGCGTGTCGCCTTCCCATCGCCCTGAAGAATACCCATAGTACGTTGGAGTTACATCGTCCGGCTCGGGGTTCTTGCGCCCGTCGAGCCAGATGATACGCCAGTTGCGATTTCCGCCCGCGGACATGATGAAGATCCGCTTCCGGTCGGGCTGCTCAACGATCTGCACTCCATAATGATCCTGGAATTGACGCGGGCCCCCGGGCGGGAGGCAGTACGCCATGGGATCGTCCTTCAGGTTGTTTTTCTGGCGATACTCATACAGCGCTTTGGCCCAGGGCTGGAAGGGAGCCACTTTGCCCGCATCCGCAATATTGGCCAGTTGGCCCCTGTAGTCCATGCGGATGTTGCCGGCACTGGTTTCGTACAAGCCGACGGGATTGGGATCGGCCCAAAACCCCTTTCCGCCCGGTACGACGCCCAAACGAACATGTCCATTGGGCCAATGCGGAGCTGCTTTACCGGTGCGCGTTCCGGCGAGCTTGATCGCCGCGGGATTCGCTGTGGCTATTTTCTTTCCGCTCGCGGTTGTCAGCGATTTCCCGCTGATCTGCTTGCTTCCATCACGAGCCAGGATTCCTTCGACCGTAACGGTGTCGCCGACCTGGACGATGTCGCGATTCCAGCCATTGCCGCTCCGTTTGAGGTCCAGCTTGCTCTCGTACTCGACCGCCCAATTGACGGTCTTTCCGCTGGCGTCACGGACATCCATCCACAAATAGACGTGCGGATTGGTCCAGTCGAACTTAGTGGCCGTTCCGCGTAACGTGATGGGTTTCTTCTCGTCGTATTCGGCCGCGATAGAATGGTGCGCCCACGCGGGCGCGATTGCGGCCGCTGCACTCAATACGAAGAATCCGAACGCGCTACGTGTCATTACTTCTCCTCAGCTCCGTAATTCTTTTCGAGGTAGTCCAGAATCAAGGAATATTCTTCTTCCGTCACTGGCGCGCCTTCGAAGATCATACCTTTCGTCACGCTCTCCCATTCGCTGCGGGTGTACGTCTGGCCCTGGAGTTTCGCCAGACCGTGACAAAAACTGCAAATCTCTTGGACCAGTTCCTTGCCGCGATCCTTGGGTCCGAAGTGCCGGGACAGATAGCCCACCAGATCTATGGTTTCTTCGCGGCTCAAGTGGAGATCCTTCTTCTTGGCGAGCTCGTCCTGCCACTGTTTCCGATCCCAGGTCTTGCTGGTAATGACATCCAGGGCGTGACATGCCGAGCAGGCCGATTCGAGCGTCTTCTTGCCGGGCCCTTCCGGAAGCGGGCTGGCGGCAAACGCTGCTGCTCCAAGCAACAGATTCATTCCCCACAGCGCTACTTGTCTTCCCAACATTCTGGTTCATCGCGAATCGTGTCAGTCGCGGGTGAGCTTGAAGTCGCCCTTTTGGGTCCCTGAGGTCCAGGTGCCGATGATCGTGCGATTGTAAGAACCGACGTTCTCCAGTTTTCCGTCGAAAACCATGGGCATCGCTTTGCCCGAAGCATCCTTCATATCAGCCTCAAAATGCACGCCCCACTTACTCGCATCGAGGGTCGCTACCTTCAAGGGGATCGAGTTGGCGCCGGGATTGATTTTGCCCTCGACGGTCTTGCTATTCCAATGCATCAGGAAAACAATTGGGGTCCGCTGGGTAGGGGATGTACCGTAGTCACCGTGCCAGGTTCCGGTCAACGGGTGGCCCTCTTGGGCCAGCATGGTGAGGGCAAAGCCTGCTACAAGACAGGCTAAAACAGCGGCAACGCGGCGCATCTTCTTCTCCTTACACACCTTACGGGTTCTGGTGGGTACCTTACAGATCAACATTTTCGGCCCGCATTGTCAAGGGTGCTTGTATTAAGACGCTGTTTAGACGAGGGAGGTAACCGCTACCGGAACGCTGTCTTGGCCTGGCGATCCTCTTCGGCCTTGATGGCCGGGCCGTAAAGCTTCTCGAAGAAGCCTTCGCGCACCAAGCGGTCGACCGCGGCGTTGTCGATCACGGTGCGGAAGTCGAACTTCTTCAACTGCGCGGCCGATTGCGTGTCCACCGGATGGTCGATCATGTACCGGACGGCAGCCGCCTTGAGATAGGGGATGCGCTCATATGTGTTGGTGCTGGCGTAACGATCGTACACGCGGGCGATATCGGCCGGATCGTCGTTCTTGTTGTAGGCGAGGTATGCCTTCACCGCGAAGGCTTTGTCCTCATAGAAGCGCTGGATGGCTTCCGCATGGACCTTGATCATCAGTTCGGGCAGCTTCGGATCGGAGGTCGCGAGGCTCTTCTTATATAAGTAAACCGTGGGCGCATAGATGTCGTCGTAATCGCTGGTGTTCGCCAGGCTCTTGTAGCCCTTCTCCTCCAGCTTGAAATAGATGGGGGCGGTGAGCATGGTGGCATCCACCCGGCCGCTCAAAAGAGCTGCGGCGCGGCCGTTCACGTCAGTTCCGATCGGGATCCACTGGACATCCCGCGGGCCCAGCCCGAACTTCGATAGCAATCCGACCGCATAGTTGTACGGCGCGTCGCCCAACTGGCTGACGCCGATCCGTTTGCCCTTGAGATCCTTGACGCTCGCAAAAGTGTTCGGAGCCATCAGCGCGAACAAGCTCTTCCGGTAAGGACTCCCGATCATCACCAGCGATCCATCTTTCGAAGCCGCCTGCATGGCCTGCTCCAGCGGATAGTTGGTCATCTGCGCTTCGCCGCTAACGATCATCGCGACGGCTGCCGGATGCACTGCGAACACTAGCTTCGCCCGATACCCATATTTTTCGAAATAGCCGGCTTCCTGGGCGATGTAAAGCGGCCAGGTGGTGCCAGTGCGAGTGGCGTAGTTAATGGTGATATCGCGCAGCGCGGGCGTCTGGGCCTGCGCGGCGACGACCGTCGCGAACAGCAAGCAGCTAGCGGCGATCGTCTTTGCCCGTAATGTGTGGTACGTCCTGGTTATTTTCATTGCAGATATATTCGAACAGATCGGCATTCGCCTCAAGCACGGAGTGCCCGTACATAGTAAATGGTCGCGTATACGCTCCGGGATCCGTGATGGTGGCTTCGATATCCAAATGACCGAGATCGGGGCGGTGGAAGCGCTCGACGATGTGCAACTGCTCGGTGTGCGGATGGCCCGCAAAATCGAACCAGAATTTGTCGTTGAACCCGATGGAATCGACCACCAACGCATCGCCGTCCCAGCTTCCGATGGAATCGCCGTACCAGCTGGGATCGAGATCGGAGGGATGCTTGCGCCCGACTTTTTCACGATCACCGAGAAAGATCTGGCGATAACTGTGGATGTTCCCTTCGAACAAGAAGAAGATATGCGTGGGCGTTTGCACAATCCGCCACGGATAGGGCGCCATGCGAGGGACGCCGGTCGGCAGGCAGTTCGCCTCGGGATCGTCTTTCGACATGCGCTGGGCGGCGAGTTTCTCGGCCCATGGCTGGATCGGAAGCTTTTCGCCTTTCTTCAGCGCAGTCTCGATGTTGTAGATGAAAGCGCGATCCGGGCTCCAGACTCCCGAAAGATCCGGTTTACCAGAAGACGTTCGCGGCGCGGGACCTTTGGGAGCGGATGCGCTCAGGCGCTCGGCCGTCTCGATGGCTTCGCCTTGCCCAGCGGCTCTGGGAGCCATCGCCACGACTAGCGCAAATGTGAGGATCTTGAACACTATTTCTCCGGCTGATCGTAACCGCGCAAGCGGCGGATCCAAATGTTGCGATAGCGCACTGGCTGCTGATGGTCCTGAAGTACCAGCGAATCCTCGGCGGGATGCGCGGTGTATTTCGCGAGCTGGCGATGCACCGTCGGCCCCATCAATTCTTTGTGGCTGTGCAAAAGAACGCCGTTGAGAAAGACCGTGGCGTATGCTGGCCTGACTAGTTTGCCCGCCTCAAATTTTGGGGCCTCGAAGACGATATCGTAGCTTTGCCATTCGCCGGGTTTGCGCGTAGCGTTGGCGAGTGGCGGCCATTGCCCGTAAAGCGCCCCCGCCTGCCCATCGGCATAAGTCGGATTCTGGTAGGAATCGAGCACCTGCACTTCGTAGCGGCCCTGCAAGTAGATCCCGCTATTACCGCGATTCTGGCTGTTGCCGCGGATTTCCAAGGGCGCGGCCCATTCGACATGCAATTGCACATCGCCGAATTTCTGTTTGGTGACGAGATCGCCGGCGCCGGGCGCGACTTCCAGATATCCGCTGGCCACCTTCCAATTGCTCTTGCCGCTCTGCCATTCTGATAAGTCCTTACCATCAAAGAGCACGATCGCATCGGAGGGTGCGCCGCCGGCCTGCGCCGCGGGAGTCACCACGGGCGGATGCGGGCGCTTAGGATCGTGAACGTGGAATGGAAGGCCGGGCAGCATGGGAATATCGTCGTAGCCCAGATCGTGGTTTGCTTGACCGAACATCGCCACGGCCGTCAGAACTAGCAAGGCAAATCGCGCCATAGATCGCCTCCCTGCGCCATAGTAACGCAAGTGCCCAGGGCGTGGCATGCTTGAACTGGATGCCCACGCAGCCTCCGCTCCGCGTTTCCTTCCTGGCCCTGGTCCTTTACGATGTTGCGGAGCAGATCCGTCTGGATACTCTGCGGCCCCAGTCCGGAATGGAGGCGGCACACAGGGAGCCGGTGTTCAAACACCCGGTCCCCGACTACGTCCGTTTTGAAAGCTCACCCGTGGTCGAGAACCTCGGCTTAGTATCCATGAACAGTGGCGAACAGTTTCAGGCTCGCATCAAATACTTCGAGTATGGCGTGGTCAGCGTCGAATTAAAGCTGGATTTCGAGACCGGCTGGGATGACCTGGTGCGCTTATCCAGCCGGTTGCTGGCCGAGCCGGAATTTGAGAAGCAGACGTCCGAGATGGTCCGAGGATGTTTGAAACGTGCGCGAGCGGCGCTCGTCGATCCCTACGAGAACTGGCTGAACGAGGATTATTACATCATTCAAATACGGGAAGCTTTGGACGATCAACGCCAGCCGCTGACCGCGGCCGCTATGCTTGCCGAGCATGGACAACAGGCCGCGCAGATCGTCCGCGGGGAAGCCTCGGCATTGGCCCAGCCTGAACAGAACGAAGCTCTCCAGGCGGCGCTTTCCTACTATCCTTGCGACTTGCTGGTAGCCGGATGGGTAGGGGCATTCGTATACGATACGCCGGAGGGCGCCGCCCCCACGATTCAGCTTTTGGAGTATGCCAACACCCAGTTACTGGAATTCCGCCACTACGACGAAGTTCTGACCCGCGTGCTGAACAACGTATACCGGATGCTGGGCCACCGCGGGCGATTTCTACGCCGCTGGAAAATGGCTGGCGAAGCCGAGCGTCTCAACGCCATGCGCCTCGACGTTCGGGAGCTAGCCGAGAAGGCGGACAATTCCATCAAGTTTCTGAGCGATATGTTTTACGCGCGCGCGTACCGCATGGCGGCCAATCGCGTCGGCGTTCCCGACTATCGAAATCTGGTCGATCAGAAACTAAGAATCGCCGGGGAGCTGTACGAAGTCATGGTGAACGAGTTTCACCAGGCACGCGCATTCATCCTGGAAGTCATGGTGGTGGCGATCCTGGTGATCGAGCTCATCGACGTGTTTTCCCGACGGTGAGCGTCGGGGCATGCCCGACCCTACAACCTGCAAATCAGAAGTTCGCGCTCGTAAATCATTTCCGGAGGCAGATGATCGTGCAGCTTCAGGAATAGTTCCTCATGAGCCATCACTTCTTTGCGCCAAGCGTCGCGATCGAACGCTTGTAAATCGTCGAATCGCTCCTTGGTGAACGAGCCCAGACCTTCCCACTCGATGTCTTCATAGCGGGGCATCCACCCAATAGGAGTTTCACGCGCGAGAGCCCGTCCGTGGGCGCGATCGACGATCCACTTCAGAACGCGCATGTTCTCGCTGAAGCCCGGCCATAGAAACTTGCCTTCAGCATCCTTGCGGAACCAGTTCACGTGATAGATTCGCGGAGTCTCCGTCAAGGTGCGCTGCATCTTGATCCAGTGCCGGAAATAATCGCCCATATGATAGCCGCAGAAGGGCAGCATGGCCATTGGATCCCGGCGAACCTGCCCAACCGTTCCGACGATCGCGGCAGTGGTTTCCGAGCCCATGGTCGCGCCGGTGTAAACGCCACCGGACCAGTTGAAGGCTTGATAAACGAGTGGCATGGTGGTCGCGCGGCGGCCACCGAAGATCAGAGCGCTGATCGGCACGCCATCCGGCGCTTCCCAGGCCGGATCGATGGTGGGGCATTGCGATGCCGGGGCCGTGAATCGCGAGTTGGGGTGCGCCGCCTTGGCGCCGGTTTCCTTGGCGATTTGGGGAGTCCAGCGGTTGCCCTTCCAATCGGTGCACTCGGCCGGCGGATCGTCCGTCATGCCCTCCCACCACACTCCGCCTTCCGGCGTCAACGCGACGTTGGTGAAGATCGTATTCTTTGAAAGCGTTGTCATCGCATTCGGGTTCGTCTTCACGGACGTTCCCGGCGCCACGCCGAAGAATCCGGCTTCAGGATTAATTGCGCGCAGACGCCCGTTGGCGTCCGGCTTGATCCAGGCAATATCGTCGCCGACCGTCCAGACCTTCCATCCCTCGAATCCGCGAGGCGGGATCAGCATGGAAAAGTTGGTTTTACCGCAGGCGCTGGGAAACGCCGCCGCCACGTAAGTCTTTTCGCCCTGCGGATCCTCGACACCGAGAATCAGCATATGCTCGGCCATCCAGCCCTCATCGCGCGCGATGTTCGAGGCAATACGCAGCGCGAAACACTTTTTGCCTAAGAGCGCGTTTCCGCCGTAACCCGATCCGTAGGACCAGATCTCGCGAGCTTCGGGGAAATGAACAATATATTTCTCGTCGTTGCACGGCCACGGTACGTCCCGGTCACCTGGGTCCAAGGGCATCCCCACGGTGTGCATACACGGTACTACCCGCGTGTCGACCTTATCGATTTCCGCGTAAATTGCCTTGCCGATCCGCGCCATGATCCGCATGTTGACCACGACATACGGAGAATCGGTAAGCTGGACGCCGATCTGGGACATCGGCGATCCGACTGGTCCCATGCTGAAAGGCAGGACGTACATGGTGCGCCCGCGCATGCAGCCGTTGAAGAGTTCTTTGAGCTTGTGGCGCATTTCCACCGGATTGACCCAATTGTTGGTGGGCCCGGCGTTGTCTTTAGACAGGGAGCAGATGAAGGTGCGATCCTCCACGCGGGCGACATCGCTGGCATCCGAGCGGGCGTAATAACAGCCCGGCCACAGATCCTGGTTCAGCTTGATAAACGTCCCGTTTTCAACCATTTGGGCGCAAAGGGCGTCGTTCTCTTCCTGGGAGCCGTCCACCCAATGGATGTTTGCCGGCGTGGTGAGTTCGGCCATCTTCTCCACCCAGCGGAGAAGGTGCTTATTTGCACTTAGCGGCTTGGAAACATCGCGGGCGGACTTAGTAGTTACCGTAGACATCCCTCTATTATCGCGCGAACTTCTGTCTTCTGCGATTGGAGGGGCGGCGACGCAGTTAGGCGATCATGACCTTGCGCGGAAACTGCGAGTTGTCCTCAAGGAACGTCTTCTTCCTGGACAGCTCGGAAGTGGTCGGCTGGACCACTCCGTTCACGTCTGTGACGCGCGAAACCAGCGTGTGCTCGCCGGGAAGAGCGCCCTCCCAACGATAAGTAAACAGCTTCCACGAAAATTGCGAATTCGCGGAATCGAGTGTCGCTCTTTGCCAAGGACCGTTGTCGATCCGGACTTCCACCGATTTCACCGGCGTGCCGTCGTTCAAGACGAAGCCCAGGACCTGGTACGCGCCCCCGGTCTTGCGCACGCGCGCGATCACCGACTTGAGCTGCATATGGGTGACTTCGGTTTCCACCCATTGCGTGTCCGGATCGTTATCCTGGCCGGTCCCGCCCACGCCGCGCAAAGTCCGATACCAACGGGCTTGAAAATTGCCGAGGTAGCGATCTTCCTGGAGATGGACCTCTCCCAGCCACTTTACGTTGGCCACTCCGTACCAGCCCGGCATGATGAGACGGACGGGGAATCCCTGGTTGAGCGTGAGCGGCTCGCCGTTGAGCGCATAGGCGATCAGCGGTTCCGGCTTCAGGGCATGCTCAAGAGTAACGCTGCGGCCGAATTGCTGATCGAGTTTATACGTCTGCTGGCGGAATGCGATGTCCAGCGGTCCATGATCGTAGCCGAAGAAGACTACTTCCCTGGCCTTCGGATTGACTCCGAGCTGTTTCAGCACGCGGCTCAACGGCACTCCGGTAAATTTGCCACAGGACGACAATCCTTGAATCGCCCGCGGGCTGTTGCCGGAGCATTCGAAGCCATTGACCAGCTCGACCGATTTCATGGCCTTCAGATCGGCTAGCGTGAATTCGGTCGGCTTGTTCACCATGCCCGTGAACTTCAAACGGTACTTGGCAGGATCGATTTGGGGTTTCGTGAAGTGTTGCGTGGTAAAAAACTGATCCTTGGGGGTCAGCATGCCGTCGATCGTGCGGATATCGAGTTGGCGCGTCGCGGCGCCGGGGAGTCCGCCCGGATTGAAGTTCTTGGGAAGGTCGGTAAACGGAACATCGGTCTCGCCCTGAGCGAGAGCAGGAACGGACCAATCCGGCAGCAGCGCAAGCAGGCTGGTGGCGGCCAGTCCGCGACGTAGAGTCTCCCTACGGCTGATCTTATCGGGCATTATCAGGCTCCTCCCTTACTCCAGAAACGAATTGATAATACCACCGGGTACCGCTAGAACGTGAGGCGCGCCACGATGGTGCCTTGGCGTTCTCCGCTGACCGTGCCCGTGGTGTTGATGGTTCCGAATCCGCTAATGTTGCGGCCATCGGGACCGGCTTTGACGGGAGTATTGAGTGCGGTGCTGGGGTTAACGTACGTCCCAGAGGTTACGCCGAGGAGCAGCGTCCGATTGAATACGTTATTGAATTCGGCGCGGATGGAAAGCGCGGCGCGCTCTTTAAGGCGGAACGTCCGGCCGAAGCTGGCCAGTTCCGACGGGCGCCGCTGATAACGATAGTCGTTGTAATAAGCCGCTGAGGGACTGAACGTTCCGTTAGGAGTATCGGTCCACGCCGCGGGATTCAGCACCTGCGTCTTGCTGGGGTCGTAACAGTGGCAGTTTATATCCACCAGGTAGAGCGGCACTCCTGGAACGCGCGTCGCATAAGTACCGCGCAAGAGCGTCGCCGCGTTGTTGTTGTTCGGACTGAGCGGCGCTTGGATCGGCAAGCCGCTGCCATACTGGAGCACGGCGCCCAGCATCCAATCCCGGGTAGCGTAACTGAGCCAGCGGTTCTGGCTCACATGGGGCGTGGTGTAATTGACGGCCAGTGTCATCCAATTCGGCCGCGAGGAGGCCGACAACTGCTTATTGTTATCGCGATTGAAGACGTCATTGATCACACCCAGGCCGGTGTAATCCTCGGCTCCCAACTGGAGTTCTTTCGAGCGGGTGTAAGTCCAGGTGAAGTTTACCCCGTGCGAGAGGCGCTTGGTGGCCTTCAGTTGGAGCGAATCGTACCAGGTCTTGCCTAACGGGGCTCCTGTTGCACTCAAGCTGGTGAACTGCGGGAAGGGCCGCAGCGACTGCGCCACGGTTTGTGTCGTCGGGAAGCCGGCATAGGGAACCTTATTCTGGAAGCGGCCGGCAGCGGCTGAATTCAGCGGCGAAGCGAGGATCGTGCGATCCGCGGGATTGCTCCAATCCAGACCGTATTGACTTAGTAGTTGCTGTGGCGTCAGCGCATTGTAATCGAGCAACGATGCGGTTCTCCACCAGACGCCGCGGTTACCAACGTAGCTGGCTTCTACCACCAGATCCCTCGAGATCTCACGCTGGACGCCTACGCTGTATTGCAGCATGCGAGCGGGACGTCCGTAGTTCTGATCGACAACCGGGGGACCAGCAACAATGCTGTTCACAGTGGACGGGAACAAATTCGGCCGCAGGTCGGGCCAAACCGGAGAGAGCGGG
>JAICXC010000107.1 GCA_025980665.1 Bryobacteraceae bacterium | reverse complement strand
TCCTCGATCACGGGATCGAACTGGGTCATATCGAATCTTCCGCTTGCGATCGGGGTGAACACCATCGTCGTCACGGCCACCGATGGGAACGTAAGCACTTCTCACGTCGTGAGCGTGACCCAAACCGGCCCTTCCGCGCCCGGTCCGCTTGCCGTGACGGTCAATGCCCCTCCTACCACGACCACCTCCGCAGTGATCTCGCTAACGGGAACGGTAACCGGCGGCAGCGGCTCGCCATCGGTGCATTGGTTTACCAGCACAGGCGCATCCGACGGATCGACGGTTAGCGGCGGCAACTGGACCATCTTGAGTATTCCGCTGGCGATGGGGCTCAACACGATTACCGTGACGGCTACCGATGCATCGGGAACAGTCTCTCAGGTTGTGAGCGTGACCCGGACTGCCGCGCCGCCGCCCGGTCCACTTGCCCTGACAATCAACAGTCCTCTCCCTACGACCACCGACGCGACCATCTCTCTATCAGGAACGGTGACCGGCGGAAGCGGTTCGCCATCGGTGCATTGGTTTACCAGCACAGGCGCATCCGACGGATCGACGATCAGCGGCAGCAACTGGGCCATCTTGAGCATCCCTCTGGCGATTGGAATCAACACCATCACGGTCACGGCGCTGGATGCGACCGGAAGTGTTTCGCAGTCCGTGACCGTGATGCGAACGGTGACTGTACCGCCCGGTCCTCTCGTGCTGACGATTAACGCTCCTCTGTCTCCGACTACTGCCGCGATCATGTCACTTTCGGGAACCGTAACCGGCGGGAGCGGCGCGCCAGCAATAAGCTGGACGAATAGCATGGGCGCCTCCGACGGAGCGTCAATCAGCGGCTCGAACTGGATCATTTCGAATATTCCGCTGACAATCGGGGTCAACAATATTACCGTGACAGCGGCGGATGGGACCGGAAGCGTCTCCCACATCGTAAGCGTGACCCGGACAGTCAATTCGCCGCCCGGTCCCCTGGTTCTAACCATCGATGCTCCGCCGTCCCCGACGATTGCCGCCACCATGTCGCTCTCGGGAACCGTAAGCGGCGGCAGTGGCGCGCCGGCCATAAGCTGGACCAATAGCATGGGCGCATCCGATGGAGCGTCGATCAGCGGCACAACTTGGGTCATATCGAATATTCCGCTGTCGATCGGGGTCAACAACATCACCGTGACGGCCGCCGATGCGACCGGAAGCGTCTCCCGCATCGTGAGCGTGACCCGGACGGCCATTCCACCACCAGGAGGGGCGGACACCGCGGGACCCGCGTTGACGATCGTCTATCCGTCATCCACCTCGCTCGCGACCACGCTCGCGTCACTGACATTCCGAGGCTCCGCATCGGATCCTTCGGGAGTTTCGAGTGTCACCTTCTCGACCAATACCGGCAGGTCTGGAACAGCTTCAGGCACCTCTGCATGGAGCGTGGCGATCCCGCTGTTGGTGGGATCGAATCAGGTGATCATCCGGGCCTACGATACGCTCGGAAACATGAGCTGGCGTAGCGTGATCGTGACCCGAAGGTGATTACTTGCCTTCCAGGACCACCATTGCCAGCGCCTGTCCAGCGGTGTGCGTGATCGACAAAGCGACGTTCACCGCGCCCAACACCGCAGCGATTTCTTTCGCCCGCCGATGGAACTGCAAGGTCGGGCGGCCTGAGGGCAGATTGACTACTTCCAGATCCTGCCAGCCCAGCCCGTCGCGCCAGCCCGTTCCCAGGGCCTTCATCCCCGCTTCCTTGGCCGCGAATCGCGCCGCGTAGCGCTCGTAGGGGTTCGCCTTGCGCTCCGCGTAAGCGATTTCCCGCGGGGTAAATACGCGCTCCACCAAGCGGCGTCCGTGAGAGGATGTAATGGCTTTCTTGATGCGGTCGACCTCGCATAGATCGACGCCCGTGCCTACAATCACATCCACCGCCGCATGTGTTCGATTGTAAGCCACCAAATGCTGACAGCGATTCGACAATCGTGTTACCAATGAAATAGCGCAATCGTTTGTCGTAACTTCCTGCATGCATATCCCCGATGGATTTTTGAGCACACCCGTATGGGCCACACTGGATGTGGTAAGCGCCCCTGCCGTTGCGTGGGTGGCTCGACGGGCTCAGCGCGATACACAGGACAACCGGATCCCACTGTTGGGCGTGATGGGAGCGTTCGTATTCGCGGCGCAGATGGTCAATTTTCCCGTCGGCCCGGGCACCAGCGGCCACCTGGTCGGGGGAGCCTTGCTGACCGTCGTCCTGGGACCGGCTGCCGCCTCCCTGGTGCTGACCGCCATCCTAGTTCTTCAGGCCCTTATATTCCAGGACGGCGGCGTCCTCGCGCTGGGTGCGAACGTGTTCAACATGGCTTTGGCGGGGGTCGCCGCCGCATACCTGGCGAACCGCCTGTGGGCCCACGCTTCACGTTCGGTCGCGATTTTCGCGGCGGGCGCGCTCAGCGTGATGACCAGCGCATGCCTCGCACTAGGCCAGCTGTTGATCTCCGGAGTGCCCATGACGGGCGGGGTTTTGTGGGCTTCGCTGGGACTCTTCCTGATCAGCGCGATTATGGAAGGCGCGATTACTGTGGCCGCGGTACGCGCAATCGAGCGCTTGAATCCAGCCTGGATAACGCCGCAACCGGCAACTTCGCGCGCAGTGGCCGCTATCGCAATGGCCGCGCTGGTGTTGGTCGTCGTTGGCACGCTTATCGCCTCGGCCGCGCCTGATGGAATCCAGCGTCTAACGATGCAAGGAGTCGATTCGGTAGGCTGGCGCGCACGAACTATGGCCGGCCTGGTCGGCATCGCCATGATCTTCGCATTGTGTTACCTGGGCGGCAAACTGAAATCGCGCCGGCGGAGCGCCTGACGGTGCATCATCTCGTAATCGATCGCTGGAGCCGCGGGTCAAGTTCTTTGCATCAGCGTGATCCTCGAGCCAAGCTGGCCGCGCTGCTGGTGTTCCTGGTGGTGCTCTCGACCACCCGACCGGGTGCGCAATGGGCCTTCGTTGCCTATGCTGTTTTGTTGATCCTGACGGCGAATCTGGCTCGGCTTCCGATTTTGGGATTAGCCAGCCGGGCGGCGTTGGTTCTCCCCTTCTCCGCGACCTTCGCGCTGCTCACCTGGTGGTCGGGCGATTCCCTCCGCGCTCTTGCACTCGCCGAGAAGAGTTTCCTCTCCGGCACGGCCGCCTTGTTGCTGGTGGGAACCACGCCGCTCACCGGCTGGACCGCCGCGCTCGAAAGCTGGCGTGTGCCGCGGATGCTGATTCTGGTGATCCAATTCGTCTATCGCTACCTGTTCGTGATTGCGGAACAAGTCCAGCGCATGCGCTGGGCCGCTCTATGCAGAGGACCTAAGCAGCGCGGGTTCCGCTTGGCAGCCGGTTTAGTAGGCGTGCTTTTCGCGCGCAGTTGGCAGCGCGCCGACGGGATCTATCACGCCATGCTCGCGCGTGGATTCCGGGGACGTTTCGTTCCGGCCCCTCCGGCGCCCTTCCGCTCATCTGACGCGCTGTTCCTCTCCACTTGTTTGGCCGGTTGCCTGGCGATTCGGATGTTGCTGTGAGCCGCGTGATTCAAATCGCGGGACTGCGTTACCGCTATCCGGACGGCACCCAGGCGCTCGATGGGATTGATTTTCATCTCAACTCCGGAGAGTCCGTCGCGCTTTTCGGTGCGAATGGGTCCGGCAAGACCACCTTCGTGCTGCATCTGAACGGGTTGTTACGCGGCGAAGGCTCCATCGAAATCTGCGGCATGCGTCTGGCGGATGGAACACTCGAGCAAATTCGCTCCAAAGTCGGCGTGGTGTTTCAGGATTCCGACGAGCAGCTTTTCATGCCCACCGTTCTCGAAGACGTGGCGTTCGGCCCGCTGAACCTGGGTTTGTCTCCTGACGATGCGCTCACCCGGGCGCGCACGGTCCTTAAGCGCGTCGGCATGGCGCATGCGTTCGAACGCGCTCCCTATCATCTGAGCGCCGGGGAGAAAAAGCGTGTGGCGATTGCCGGCGTTTTGGCGATGGACCCGGAAATCTTGGTGCTCGACGAGCCGACCACGTTCCTTGACCCGCCCACGCGCCGCGATCTTCTTTCACTGCTCCGAAGCCTCCCGCAGGCCAAAGTCGTAGTGACGCACGATGCCAATCTCGCCCGCGCGTTGACCTCCCGAGCTGTGTTCTTCGACCAGGGACGCATCACCGGCCAAGGCGACGTGATCGAAATTATCCAGCGCTTCCACTGGGAATATTCGTGATCTACGTACTCTCCACAATCAAGGTGACCGGCCCATCGTTGAGTAGCGTCACCGCCATGTCCGCCTGAAACACTCCCGTTTCGATGCGTACTCCCAGCCGCCGCGACGCTTCGACAAAATGTTCGTATAAATGCCTGGCCTGTTCGGCCGGCGCCGCGTCATCGAAACTCGGGCGGCGGCCCTTGCGGCAATCGCCGTAAAGCGTGAACTGCGAGACCGCCAGCATGGCGCCGCCCGTCTCCAGCAGACTGCGGTTCATCTTGCCTGCGTCGTCGTTAAAGATCCGCAGGTGAACGACTTTGCCGGCCAGGAAGTCGGCATTCTCCTCGGTATCCTTGCGCGAAACTCCCAGCAATACCAGCACGCCGGGGCCGATTTCGCCCCGGACAGTGCCCTCCACCTCGACCTTTGCATAAGTAACCCGCTGGACCACCGCACGCATACCGGTGAGTGTACCCTGACGGATAAACCGGTCGTGAACTAGGGTAGAAACCCTATCGCAGCCTCCGCCCATTCGCCACATAATGAATCCGATAGTACTCGCGACCATCATGATCTACACCAAGCTCCGCAAAAGACAGCAAATGCCGGGCGGCTTCTTCCACCTGGAAGAGGAAAAGAGCAAAACCCGCGTCTTCGGCTATGGACACGGCGATCACATCAAGCTTAAGGATGAATATGGGAACGTCTGGCTGGGCTCGGCGAACCGCAATCCGGACAATTCCATCGTGTATCGATTCCGCGATCCCAAGGGCAACGCGCTTCAGGGCATTTCGAGCGGTGGAACCGTTACGCTGCGCGACGACCGCGGAAATACCTGGAAGGGTTTCATCGACTAACGCTTCTTTTTTCCGCGCGCTTCGCCAGTTCCGCTTGCTTCTTCTTGGGTAGCTTGGCGACCACCAGTTCATAGGATCGTGAAATCAGGCCTTTGATCTCAGTGCGCGGCAGTGCATCCTCACGCTCAAGCGCCACCCAGTGACTGCGCGCCGAGTATGGCGCGGGGATGACGCCCGGCCGTTCCACCAGCTCCGCGAAAACTTCCGGAGTGCACTTGAACGACATGACTACTTTGTGATGCGGCGCACCTAACACAACGACCGCGTACATCTTGCCGCCGATCTTGAACACCAGGTCGTCGCCCCACAGGATCTCTTCCGTCGTGTGCGGAAGGGCCATGCAATGAGCGCGCACCCAGTCAACGTTCATGACCGTTTTTAGGGACGGTACGTCGCGCTTTGAATGTCGGTTTCCCAGACCTTCACTTCGAGAATCCGCACCGGAACAGGCGCATTGGCTAAGCCGCCTGCCATCTGTGAGTAAAAGTACTCGGCGATGTTCTCAGCCGACGGATTCCTCACATCGAAGGGCGATACCTCGTTCAGATTCTGGTGGTCCAGGCGCGCCAATACCTGTCCCATCAGGTTCTTGACGTCGATGAAATCGACCAGCATCCCGGTGTCATCCAACCGCTCCCCCGCCAGCACCACTTGCACCTTGAAGTTGTGCCCGTGCAGGTTCTCGCAACCGCCCTTGTAGTTGCGGAGCGCGTGGGCCGCCGCAAACGTCTGTTCTACTGTCACTTCAAACATGTTTAAAGAACTTCTCTACTTCTTCCCGCTGAGTCGTAAACCCATATTCCGGAAGGCTGTCGAAAAAAATCTGCCCATACCGTGTCTTCGTGATCCGGTGATCCAGCAGCGCCAGCACCCCGCGATCGGTTTTGCTGCGGATCAGCCGACCGAAACCCTGCTTGAGTGCGATGGCTGCCTGCGGGACCTGGTAACCGTTAAACGCGTCTCCGCCATCGTTCTTAATCGCCGCGATGCGAGCTTCCACCACCGGGTCGCTCGGCACCGCAAACGGTAGTTTATCGATAATAACGCAGCTCAACTGCTCGCCCGGCACATCCACGCCCTGCCAGAACGACGAGGTCGCGAACAGGACTGCGTTGGGCGTCGAGCGGAACTCTTCGAGCAGTGCGCTGCGCGGTCCCGTTCCCTGCAGCAGCGTCTGATACGGAATCTCCAGCGAGACGCGGTCATAGATCAGGCGCATCTGCTGGTAACTGGTGAACAGCACGAATGCGCGTCCACGACTTAGTGAGAGGATCTCGACGATTTCCTTGGCCGCGGCCGCCCCGAACGCCGGACTGCGCGGATCGGGTAGAATCTGCGGAACATACAGCAGCGCTTGCTTCTTATGGTCGAAATGGCTTGGAACCAGTTCCGTGCGAGCCGCGCGCAGCCCCAGCCGCCCCTGCGTATACTCGAAGCCGTCTGCAACGGCCAGCGTTGCCGACGTCAGGATGACCGTGTCGACTCGATCGAACAAACGTTCATCAAGGAGTTGCGAAACTTCGATGGGTGTTGCCTGTAAAAAAGTCCGGCGACCCCGGCGCTCGATCCAATACACATAGCGCTTGTCCGGGACCCCATTGTTGCCTTCCATCCAGAACTTCAAACGCCGATCCATTTCGCGAGCACGAGCGACCAACGGAAGGGCTTCGTCCGGCGGCGCTTTCAACAGCTCCAGTTGCAGCGTGACCATTTCCAGCGCGCGCAATACGTCGCGATAGGCCTCTTCGTTCTTCTCGAGGAACGCTTCATGCGCGCGGAACCCCATGCGGCCTTGCTCCCCCGCGTTTCCGAATAGTCCGAAAAACTTCGCCGCCCGATCGGTGAGCGTGATCAGGATGCGATCCAGCTCCTGGCTGCCGAACTGCTTGCGATGCGCGAGCGACGCCACATCGCGCGTCAGATCCTCGATTTGGCCGCTGGAGATCGACACGCCGAAATACTGCCCGGCGACATCCTCCACCTCGTGGGCCTCATCGAAGATCACGGCAGCATAGTCGGGGATGATCGCGCCGCGTTCGTCTTCTTTCACCGCGAGGTCCGCGAAAAATAAGTGATGATTGACGATGATCAGGTCGCTTTCGCTGGCCTTCTGATGCATTTTGGTGATGAAGCAGCGCTCGAACTGGGGACACTTCTGGCCGGTGCACGCCTCTCCGCGCGCGTCCATTTTGGCCCACACCGAACTGTTCTCGGGAAGACTTTTGATCTCCGCGCGATCGCCGGTCTCCGTCGTCTTCTCCCAGGCTTGAATCACCTGAAAATCGGCCACCTCTTCGAGTCCCGCCAGCACCGGCTCCTTCTCGGCGTCATAGATCTTCTGGCGGCAGGCGTAGTTGGCGCGCCCCTTCATGTAACACGCCCGCAGCGGCCCCAGATGTTTTTCAAGAAACGGAATGTCCTTGAAGAAGAGCTGTTCTTGAAGATTCTTGGTTCCCGTGGAGATGACCACGCGCTTGCCGGAGAGGATCGCGGGAACCAGGTACGCCAGAGTTTTGCCGGTGCCCGTGCCCGCTTCGACGATCAGGTGTTTCTTCTCGGAGAGAGCGCTTTCCACCGCTTCGGCCATGTGGAGTTGGCCCTCGCGATATTCGTAGCCCGGGTGCCACTCGGAAAGAAGACCCTTACGGCCAAAGAATTGGCGAACGGTTAGAGTTTTTGGGGATGCAGCCACCTACAGGACGATTCTACCAGTGGCTGGAAACCCCAAAAGTGAATTTCTAGAACGCGTGGGCCGAAGTGATGCCGTTGGCCGAGAGCGCCACTTGCATCTTTTCGAGTGCCGACTTGTGGATCTGCGAAACCCTGCTTTCATTGATCCCCAGGATGCCGCCGATTTCCTTCATAGTCATCTCGTTGGTGTAGTACAGCGAGACCACTTTTTGATAGCGCTCCGGCAGCGTCTTCATGGCTACGCCCAGGACGCTGCGCAGTTGCTCCCGCGCGCAGATGGAATCGGGGTGGGTTTCGGGTTTGCTAGGAAAGTCGGGGGCCGGAAGATCGTCGCCTTCATTGCCGCGGGTGGATGCGGAGATCAGACCCACGTTGCGAAGGTCGATCATCATCGTGCGCCAGCGTTCGGCGTCCATGCCCAGCTTTTGCGCCACTTCCTGTTCGGTAGGGTTGCGCTGCAGTTCGGCGGCTAGATCGCGCGTCGCGGCTTCCACCTGTTTGTGGCGGCGGCGCATATCGCGCGAAGCCCAGTCGAGCTGGCGCAGGCTGTCCAGAATCGCGCCCTTGATGCGATGCTTGGCGTAGCTCGAAAACACCACCTGTTTGTCGGGGTTAAACTTGCTGGCTGCGTCGAACAGACCCAGGATTCCGGCGTGCACCAAATCGTCCAGGTCCACGTGGACGGGCAGGTTCTCGTGAACCCGCACGGCGATAGCTTTCACCAGAGGGACGTGTTCGAGGACCACGCGGTCGCGCCGGGCCAGCCTGGCGGCCTGCGCGGTAGCCTTTGCCGCAGCCGGGTTGGTCTGCGCGGCGTGCCGGCTGGTGCTGATCGCCACTGGCTTCGTGGGAACGCGCTGGCGGCTGTTGGGGACCGCGCGCAGCGGAGTCTTCACTGCCTGCCTGACCGCTGTTGCGGTCGTCATTGGACTGGTCGCACGCACCTTCGCTCGCATCGTCATTGCTTGGCATCCTCCTGATCGGTCTTGCGGAACTCTTCCCCTAAGTGCACGCCCTGGACCATCTGCGGCATTGAAGAAAAGCAGCATTCCTGTCGATTCGATGAATGCGCCCCAAAGAGGGGTATTGCGGTATTAGAATCAGCGGCTAAACCGGAGTCTCCGATTCGCCGTGAGGAAGTCCGTCGAACTTCCGTCGCCGCCCCGGCCAAGAGGGCGGTACCAATTTGGAACTGATTTAACACTGCTTTATCTCAAACTGAAACATTGGTCCCTGATCGGGACCTGAACGACTTAAATTCTTCGCGTTAAAAAGCAGCTTAAAGGCTAGGGTGGGGTGGAGTATCTCGACGTTTCACCTTAGGGCGGACTAGTAATCTATCCGACCTGGTGTATGTCGTGTTCTTAGCTCTGGCGTTGTTTTAGGACTACCAGCCAGCTCTTGAGTGCGAAAGCCCCTAGAAATATCCAGGTGGCCAGCAATATCTTGCCGTCCAGAGTGAAGTAGGCCAAGATCGCCAGCCCCCCGAACGCTGCCATAGCGGCTGCAAACTTCCGATTCATTAGGGTTTAGCTGGCGGAAGGTTATAAGAGAAAGCCATTTGAAGGCGAATCTGGTCGCCTTTATACGCGGCTGGCAGCGGGGGGAACGGGTTGGAGGCGCTGATCCCGGCGACGGCGGCACGGTCAAAGGACGTGATCCCTGAAGTTGACGCGATCACCAGCTTGGGGACGCCTCCGCCGCGGTCTATACTGAACTGGATCAATACCAGGCCCCTGCGCCCCATTCTCGCGCTGTCAGGGACAATCGCCATCCAGTTCCGGCGGACCTTACTCAGCACCTGCAGCAGATAGGGCTTGAAATCGACCCCCTGAGGATCGCTCAGGAGCTGCATCTGCCGAAGCGCGGTGGCTTCGCTGGCTCCATCCGGGGAAATCACCATGCCTCCGGCGCCCCCTGGTTGGCCCGCGCGCTCGACCGCGTCCAAAGGAGTGGTGGGCAACTGGATGGAAGGGTGTTCTGGTGGCACCACGGGTCCCGTGGCCGCCCCGACGCTTTCCAGCACGATCTTGGGCTTTTCCGCGGGCGGAGGGAGCGCTGGCACTACGCCCGTTACCCGAGGCGCAGTGACCGCCGCTTGAATTTGGGGAGGCGGCGGCAGCGTCGTGGCGGGAGGGACCACAGGCCCCGCAGGCGCGGGAGGCGCGAAGATCTTGGCCCTGGGAGGAGCTTCCTTCGGTGAACTCCGGACATCCAGCTGGGGCGTCACCTTACCCGTATTCTTTTCCTTCTGGGTCACCTCGAAGACTTTCGGGGCGAATAGAGGGACGGCTGCCTTACGGAAATCGGCGGTGATGGGGGGACCGTTGAACCGGCCGGTGGTTTCGGGAAGCGCCAGCAGCACCACTATAACGATCGCGTGGACCAGTAGCGAGCCGATTCCCGCACGGAACACACGGGACAACCCGCGTCGCGAAGTAATTGGCTCATGCCACTCGGGTAACAACGCGAGTGCGGTTGGATCTGAACGTGCCTCATGAAGATTTGCCCGTAACATTAAGCGCCTGAGCCACCAATCGGGCGTGCGCCTCGATTTTATCAAGAATATCCTGAGCCACTTCGAGCGCCGCCAAACCTTGCTGCCCGGTGACTCTAGGAATGCTCCTGGAAACTACGCTGGCAAAAAAGCTTTCCAGTTCCAGCCGCAACGGCTCATCCTTGTTTACGGGAAGCGGAGCGTAGCCGATCGACAGCGGAGGTTTCACCATGAAACGAGCTGCATCCTGACGGGTGTAATCCAGCGAAATGTATTCATGCGGCTGGAATAGGCGAAGCTTGCGGACGCGTTCTGTCGAAACGCGGCTAGCCGTCAGGTTAGCCACGCATCCGCCGGGGAACTGCATCCGCACATTGGCGATATCCACCTTTTCCGAAAGAATGTGGATGCCGGCGGCGCGGATCTCCTCGGGCTGTTGTTTGGTGAGGGTGAGCACGATGTCGATATCGTGGATCATCAGATCCAGAACCACGTCCACGTCCAGGCTGCGGGGGCTGAATTCACTTAGCCGGTGCACCTCGAAAAACAAAGGCTTCGTGATCACGGCTTCGAGCGCCGTCACCGCGGGATTGAATCTCTCGAGATGTCCTACTTGCAGGATGCGGCCCGTACGCTCGGCCGTTTCGACCAGCATGCGGGCTTCTTCGACAGTGCGGGCAATCGGCTTTTCAATCAGGACATCGACGCCGAGCTCCATCAGTCGGCGGCCGATTTCGGCGTGGGTGTGAGTGGGTGTGGCCACGACGGCGGCGTCCGCCTTCCCGGCCAGTTCCTCCGGCGACGTTAGGATGGAACACGCGTCGGCGCTGGCCGCCTCGGCCGCGCGTTCGGCGTTGGAATCCAGAACTCCCGCGAGTTCGGCATGCTCGGATTGATGGATTACGCGCAGGTGGTTCCGGCCGAAGCTGCCGGCTCCGACCACCGCGACACGAGGTTTTGTTAGGGTCGACGCCAAGATATCGAGGCTAACATACAGGTCGTCGACCCTACCGGTAGCTAGTTCTTAGCAGATTGCATCGCGGCCATGCGCGCCTGTTGTTCGCGCGTAAGATGCGGGGTGATCCCCAACATGCGCTGCAGAACCATAAGCTGAGCGCGATGATGCATCTCATGCTCCTTGGGACTTAACAGCATCTCGAAGCGGGTCTTGGCGGGAGGTTGGGCTCCGGCGGGGAAGCTTACCTGCTCAGCCAGAAATTCGTCGGATAATCCTTCCAGCCACTTCGCGAACTGGTCGCCGCTGGTGCGCAGAAGCTGAATGATTTCCGCTTTGCTCCGCGATTTCTGTTCCTCCGCGAGGATGGGATGGATGA
This sequence comes from Bryobacteraceae bacterium, assembly GCA_025980665.1. Lineage (GTDB taxonomy): Bacteria > Acidobacteriota > Terriglobia > Bryobacterales > Bryobacteraceae > Palsa-187. Next base: position 5,755 of record JAICXC010000107.1, on the reverse strand, counting down.
AACTGTAGAAGTTAAAACCTTCCATGGTCTTAAGCTTCTCGCCATGCACCGCCAGCGCAAAGCGCGTGCCCATGGCGATGTGGACCAGGGTTTGAGCCACCGTGCGGGACTCGGATGCCGCCTGAAAGCCGTACTTGTCTTCAGGGATCTCTTCGGCGATCTTGATGGTGTTGTTCCGGACCGTGCGAAATGCAGCGGCCATATCTTTTGCTGAGTAGTAGTTCATCACTATCTATTGTAAAGCGTGCGGGCTGCTAAAATTGAGTCTTCCCATGGAAATCGAGAAAGTGTATGAGCCCCAGCGGTTCGAGCCGCATTGGGCCAAGTGGTGGGTGGATGAGAATCTCTTCCATGTAGAACCATCGCCGGGCGATCCCTACTTTTCGCTAGTGATCCCGCCGCCGAATGTCACAGGCTCGCTTCACATGGGCCACATGTTCGAGCATTCCATCATCGATGCGCTCATCCGCTGGCATCGCATGCGTGGAGAACGCACTCTGTGGGTACCGGGCACCGATCACGCCGGAATCGCCACCGAGCTGATGGTCGACCGGCAACTGGCGCAGCAAGGCATCCAGAAGCGCGGGCTGGGCCGCGAAGAGTTTCTAAAGAAGGTCTGGGAGTGGAAAGCCCAGCATGGCGGGCGTATTGTCGAGCAGATGAAGCGCGCCGGCGATAGCTGCGACTGGTCGCGCGAGCGCTTCACCATGGACCCAGGCTTATCGCGCGCGGTGCGCGAGGCCTTCGTGCGCTTGTACGAAAAAGGGCTCATCTATCGCGCGAACTATATCGTCAACTGGTGCCCGCGCTGCCAGACAGTACTGTCGGATCTCGAAGTCGAACACGAAGACACCCAGGGCCACTTATGGCACATCGCATATCCCGTGAATGGGAGCTCGATGAAATTGGTAGTCGCCACCACGCGCCCGGAAACAATGCTGGGCGATACCGCGGTGGCGATCAATCCGAAAGATCCACGCGCGAACGAGCTGGCCGGCAAGACGGTGCGGCTGCCGTTGATGGACCGCGACATTCCGATTATTCTCGACGAGATGGCCGAGCTCGGATTCGGATCGGGCGCAGTGAAGATCACGCCGGCGCACGATCCCAACGACTTCGAGGCCGGCAAGCGCCACAATTTGCCGAGCATCCAGGTGATCGACGGAAACGCGAAGATGACCGCGGCGACGGGCAAGTATGCCGGCTTGGATCGCTACGACGCGCGTAAGCAGGTGGTGGCGGATCTCGAAACGCTCCGGTTGATGGAGAAGATCGAGCCATACCGGCTAAGCGTCGGCAAGTGCCATCGGTGCAAGACGGTGGTCGAGCCGCTGGTTTCGAAACAGTGGTGGATGAAGATGAAGCCGCTGGCCGAGCCGGCGATCAAGGCCGTCGAAGAAGGCCGCATCACCTTCGTGCCCGCCAACTGGGCCAAGACGTACTTCGAATGGATGTACAACATCCGCGACTGGTGCATCTCGCGGCAACTGTGGTGGGGACATCGAATTCCGGTGTGGCATTGCGGAAACTGCGGCGAGGTCACGGTCTCGCGCGAAGATCCCACGCAGTGCGGGACGTGCGGCTCCAAGAACATTGAGCAGGATCCGGACGTGCTCGATACCTGGTTTTCGAGCGGCCTGTGGCCGTTCTCGACGCTCGGGTGGCCGGAGGACACAGCGGACTTGCGCACGTTCTATCCCACGTCGCTGCTGGTGACGGGCTTCGACATCATCTTCTTCTGGGCCGCGCGCATGATCATGTTCGGCCTGGAGTTCATGGGTGACGTGCCCTTCAGGCAGGTCCACATTCACGGCCTGGTGCGTGACGCCGAGCGCCAGAAGATGTCGAAGACCAAGGGCAATACGATCGATCCACTTGTAATTAACGACAAGTATGGGACCGATGCAGTTCGTTTTGCGCTGCTGATCAGTGCCGCACCGGGCGGTGATATTGCGCTGAGTGAAGATCGCATTGACGCCTTGAAGGCCTTCGCCAATAAGATCTGGAACGCATCGCGGTTGCTGTTTAGCAAGCCTCGCGAAGGCTCGGGCACGCCGGTTTCGCTAGCCGACCGCTGGATCGCCAGCCGTATGAATGCCTGCGCGGAGGCGGCAAATCGCAACTTCGAGCAGCATCGTTACGATCAGACGGCTGACGCTCTCTATCATTTCTGGTGGGATGATTTCTGCGATTGGTATCTGGAACTGAAGAAGCTCGATGAAGATTGGAGCTTTGCGTATACGGTGTATGAGAAGGCGTTGCGGCTGCTGCATCCGCTGATGCCGTTCCTGACCGAGGAATTGTGGCAGCGGCTGGAGATGCCCGGGAAATCGATTGCGCTGGCGGAGTATCCACGCTATTTACAAAACGAACCCAATCCTGAAGCTGAAGCGGAGATGGCAACTCTTAAGGAGATCGTGACTTCAGCGCGGGCGACGCGGGCGGACAACAGCGTGGATCCCAAGCAGATGGTCGAAGGGATTCTGTACGCCCGCAACAAAGCGTTTCACGTGGCACAAGCCAACGAAAATGCCATCTCGCGGCTGGCACGGGTGAAACTCGATCTGCGCAATGAAGCTCCTCCCGGCGTGGACGCGGCATTCGTGCTGAAACTCGCACTCAAGGTCGATCGCGAAAAGGTCGCCAAGGAAATCGCCGAACTGGAGAAGGTGATTGCCAACTCACAGCGGCAACTTTCGAACGAAGCCTTCCGGGCCAAGGCGCCTGAGAAGGTCGTTTCTGGCATGCTCGCGAAGCAGGCTGAATACGAGGCGCAGGTTGCCAAACTCCGCGCTTCACTTTAATATCGATTCGGTCAAGGCTCGCCTGCCTGGCAGACGCATCGACTGGTTCAAGAGCCTGGATTCCACCATGATCGAGGCGCGGCGGGACCTGCAGCCTGGAAGGGTCGTGGTCGCAGAAGAGCAGACAGCGGGGATGGGGCGTCATGGCCGCAAGTGGCTCTCGGAACCCGGCGCGGGGCTGTATGTCTCGATGATTTTGGATGCCAAGCCCGTTCCGGTGGTCATGCTCGCGCTGGGTCTCGCGGCGCGTCATGCGATCGGCTGCGGCGATATTCGTTGGCCCAACGACGTGCTGATAAACGGCAAGAAGTGCGCCGGCGTCCTCGCCCAACTGGAGGGCGACACGATCATTGCCGGTATCGGGATCAACGTCGGCCAGACGGAGTTCCCCGACGATCTCGAAACGCCGGCCACCTCCTTGCTCCTCGAAGGAATCGCGGTATCTCGCGAGGGCTTGCTGGTGGCGCTGGTGGAATTCGTAGATCGTTATACGCGGCTTAGCTCCGACGAGATTTTGCGAGAGTTCACAAACGCTTCCACCTATGTTTCGGGAAAGCGGGTCTGGGTAGAAACAGGCCTCCAAGGCGTCACCTGCGGGCTCGATCCGGCGGGCTTCCTGCGGGTGCGCGAAGATAATGGGACGGAGACCACGATTCTTGCGGGTGGTGTGCGACCACTATAGATGCTTCTTGCTCTTGACGTTGGCAATTCGAACGTGACCATCGGCGCCTTCGACGGTGAGAATGTCGTCGGCCGCTGGCGCCTGCGCACCATTCAGGAGCAGACCGCCGACGAGTGGGGCATTCTGATCCGGAATCTGTTCACGCTTTCGAAGCTGGATCTGGCGGCGGTGAAAGATGTGATCATTTCGAGCGTCGTTCCGGCCGTCGATCAGCCGCTGGAGGCGATGACCGAACGTTACTTTCATCACAAGCCGATGTTCGTGAATCAATCAACCGACCTGGGCATCACGGTGCGTTACGACAATCCACGCGAAGTGGGCGCGGACCGGCTGGTGAACGCCGTGGCTGGTTTCACCAAGTACGGAGGGCCGTGCATCGTAGTCGACCTGGGCACCACCATCAACTTCGATGTCGTGTCGAAGAATAAGGAATTCCTGGGCGGTGTGATCTGCCCCGGCATCGGGATGTCGATCTCCGGGTTGTTCGCCAAGACGGCGCGCCTGCCCATGGTGGATTTTCGCGAGCCGGAAAAACTGATTGGGTCGAACACGGTAGGAAGTATCACCTCCGGGCTGTATTACGGCTTCATAGGAATGATCGACGGCATTGTGGAGCGCATCGTGGCGGAGTTGGGCCCGGAGACCAAGGCCGTCGCCACGGGCGGGCAAGGCCAGTTGATCGTGAAGGCCTCGCGCTTCGTCAAGATTTATGATGAAGACCTGACGCTCCACGGCCTCCGCTTAATCTGGCAGCGCTGCGCGAACCCATAAGGTCTGAGTGAATCGATCTTATTACAGCGCAGAGAAATCCGATTTCATCAAAACGAGCCCCGAAGCTATTTTTGGAACCTTGGCTAGGCATTACGACTTCGCTTTAGAGGGTCCTCAAAAGCGTGCGTGGAGTTTTCAGATCGAGCATCTCAAGAAAGTCCTGGGAGAACTACCCTCGGGCTATCTGTTCCTTGAATTTGAGATTCCGAGGATTGGTCGTCGTGCCGACGCAATCCTGGTCGTCGAAGGTGTCATATTCATTCTCGAGTACAAGTACGGCGCTTCCCACTATGATCAGAGTTCAATTGATCAAGTGATAGATTACGCTCTTGATCTTAAGAATTTTCATGCTGGCAGTCATCATGTTCCTATCGTTCCCGTGCTCGTGGCGACTAACGCACCTCCCAAAACATGGACATGTGAATTTAGTCAAGATCGAGTCGCGAATATACTACTCGCTAATGAAACTTCTCTTAGTGACCTACTTATTTCAGGACTGGACCTGATTAAGGCTCCGCCTTTGAGCCCAGCCGCCTGGGCGAACTCGGTCTACCAGCCCACTCCGACTATCGTGGAGGCCGCCCAGGCGTTGTACAGGGGCCATCGGGTTTCGTCAATTGCACGTTCGGATGCGGGGGCTATAAACCTAACTAGAACCGCGTCATGTGTTACGCAAATAATTGATGAGGCCAAACGGGACGGAAAGAAGGCCTTATGTCTTATAACTGGGGTGCCAGGTGCAGGGAAGACCCTAGCTGGCCTAAATATCGCAACCGAAAGGATGCGAACGGACCAGGCGTCACACGCTGTATTTCTCTCTGGTAATGATCCCTTAGTGAAGGTGCTTAGGGAAGCGCTTGCTATCGACGCGATGGAACAATCCAAAATTTCGATGGGTCGGTCCAGTCTGCGCAAAGGAGATGTGAGACGGAAAGCTCATACCTTTATCCAGAACATTCGACACTTCCGGGATGATAACTACGAGGCAGATGCGCCTCCTGTCGAGAAGGTGGTCGTCTTCGATGAGGCCCAGCGCGCCTGGCATCAAGAGCAACTTTCGAGTTTTATGCTAAGGAAGCGCGGCGTACCGTCGTTCGACCTATCTGAGCCTGAGTTTCTACTCTCTGTAATGGACCGTCACACGGACTGGTGCTGTGTTATTTGCCTCGTGGGTGGTGGCCAGGAGATCAATACGGGGGAAGCGGGCATGGTCGAGTGGTTGAGCGCTCTCGAAAGCGGTTTTCCGCATTGGAGTATTCATTGTTCCTCGCAAATCCAGAACCCTGAGTACGACTGGACAAACGACCTGTCAGCCCGGTTGAGGCGACTTGGTGCCAATATTCAGCCTGACCTACATCTTGCGGTTTCCCTGCGCTCCTTCAGAGCCGAACATGTGTCTGCATTCGTCGGCGCGCTCATCATTGGCGACGCGGGAAAGGCGAGGAACCTGTATGGAGAGGTCTCGCGGTACCCAATGGTTGTTACGCGAAAGCTTCAG
>JAICXC010000069.1 GCA_025980665.1 Bryobacteraceae bacterium | reverse complement strand
GAACCGGCTGATGCGGCTGACCAGTTCGCCCAATTCGGGAAGCTTCGCCAGGTTGTACTTAGTGTCGAATCCGTAGAGCACGTGCAGCGCGACGATCAGCTCCTCAAGTGCCGCGTTGCCCGTCCGCTCGCCCAATCCGTTGGCGCAACTATGGACGCAGTCGGCGCCCGCCTCGACTCCAGCCAGCTCGGTCGCCACCGCCATGCCGAAATCGTTGTGGGTGTGCACTTCCACGGGGAGGTTATTGGTCAGCTTCTTCACCATGCGAACCATGAATTTCATGGCCTCGGGCAGAATGCAGCCCATGGTATCGACCACGCCCACCGCATCCGGCGGCGCTTCCTGCATGATCCGTGTCAGAACATTGCTCAGATCGCTTTCGAGCGCGCGAGTCGTGTCGTAGGGGAAATACACCACGTGCATGCCGCGAGATTTGGCATAGTTGATCACCGGAACGCTCTTGCGCAGAACATCTTCCCAGGTCCACTTGAACTGGTACTTCAGCTTGGGATACCCGATAGGCACTTCAATGATCACGCCGTGACAGCCGCACTCGATGGCCTTGTCGATATCGGCGTTGATGGCGCGCGCGAACGTGTAGATCTTCGACTTGAGTCCCAGCTTCGAGATTTGCTTGATGGCCTCGAAGTCCATATCCGAGACCGCGGGCATCCCGGCTTCGATCCTATCGACGCCGATTTCGTCCAGCTTCTCGGCAATCTCGATTTTGTCCTTGATGCTCATCACCACGCCGGGCGTCTGCTCACCGTCGCGCAGCGTCGCATCGTGGATGGCTACGCTCTTCGGAAGTTGGTACGTGTTCCGAACTGCTGGGACGAAGTTATAGGGGCTGACCCACCACTCGTTGTCGCGAAAGTACTTGTCGTTCATCAGCAACAATTATAGACCTTGGGTTGGTCGGGATCCAAAGAGCTCTTGCAAGAGAACCACGTATGTAGTAGAGTGACGAACATGGATAGTCCTTACGCATGCCGCTGCCGAAACTAAGCAAACTGGAGCTGCAGATTATGGAAGCTCTGTGGAGCCGGGGGCCCTGCTCCGTCCGGGAGATTCAGGAGTCGTTTCCGGCTAAAAAGCGCCCCGCCTACACCACGGTGCAGACCACGGTTTATCGCTTGGAAGTCAAGAAAGCCCTGCGCCGGGTCAAGAAGATCAGCACCGCTAATATTTTCGAGGCGGCGGTGTCACGTGCGGCAGCAGAACGCAGGCTGATCGACGACTTACTGGGATTGTTCGGCGGCCGGAGCCGGCCCATCATGGCCCACCTGGTGGAATCCGGCGCGCTGACGCTGGATGACGTGCGCGAGGCGGAAAAGGCGCTCCTGAAGCTCGCCGGGGAGGAGGAACCAAAATGAACGCGATCGCCGACCATCTATGGCAATCAACGATCTTCGCCGGAGTCGTCTGGTTGCTAACGCTAGCGCTTCGAAAGAATCACGCTCGAGTGCGTCATGGCTTGTGGCTGGCGGCGTCGACCAAGTTTCTCATCCCGTTTTCGGTGTTCATCGCGCTGGGCAGCCAGGTCCATTGGCGGACGGCTCCGACAGCAACGCAGTCCAACATTACGATCGTGATGGATCAGGTTACTCAGCCCTTCACGGCCCCCGCGGTTGTCGCTATGGCACCGCCCGCTCCGAGCCTGCTCCCATCGTTTTTATTGGCTGTATGGGCGTGCGGATTCATCGGGATCACTTGTGCATGGTGGGTTCGTTGGCGTCGCATCCTGGCTGCCGTTCGCGCGGGATCACCGGTGCAACTAAATTTGCCGATCCGGGCGATGTCGTCACCCACCCTGCTAGAACCCGGCGTCTTCGGCATCTTCCGACCGATTCTGTTGCTGCCCGAAGGCATCTTCGACCGTCTGACGCCCGCGCAACTCCAAGCCGTGATCGCGCACGAGCTGTGTCACGTCCGCCACCGCGATAATTTCATCGCTTCGATTCACATGTTCATCGAGACCGTCTTCTGGTTCCATCCTCTGGTGTGGTGGATCGGGAAGCGCATGGTCGAGGAGCGTGAGCGTGCCTGCGACGAAGATGTGCTGCGCGAGTTTGGGGAACCTAAAGCTTACGCCGAAGGAATTCTCAATGTCTGCAAGCTCTGTGTGGAATCGCCCTTGACCTGCGTCTCGGGAGTGACCGGTTCGAACCTCAAGAAGCGAATCGAGGCCATCATGACCGATCGAGTTGCGCTTGGACTGAACCTTGGGAAGAGAGCGGCCCTGGCAGTCGCCGCACTGACGGCTCTAGCCCTGCCTATCGTCGTTGGCATGATGCACGCGCAAACGCCTGCTGCCGCCAGACCGAAATTCGAAGTCGCCTCAGTCAAACCAAACGGGTCGGACGGCGCATCTCGAATGGATCGGACACCCGGGGGACTTACCGCCACCGACGCCGACTTCAACTGGCTCCTTGAAATGGCGTTTCAGACCCGGCTGATCGACTGGTCGCACGTACCGGAATCGCTCCGATTTGAACGATACGATGTGATCGCTAAGGCTGCGGAAAAGATCAGCGGCGATCAGTATTGGGAGATGCTCCAGACGTTGCTGGAGGACCGGTTCAAGCTCACGTTCCACCGCGAGACCAAGGATGCCCAAGTCTACTCTCTCGTCCTTGCTAAAAAGGGGACGAACCCGGGACCAAAGCTGAGCCGTTCCGTCAACGCAGAGTGCCCCGTGAACCCGGATGGCGGCAACTTCTGCGGCGTGCTCTCTCGACCGGGAATGATGGTTGGCCAGCGAGTCTCGATGGCCCGAATCGCTCGCGAGCTGTCGCCGGTCGCTGGACGCCCGGTGCAGAATGAGACCGGCTTAACCGGCTCCTACGATTTCCAACTGACCTGGACGCCGGATCCCGGCGAGTCCCGCGCGGATGGGGATAAGGTGAAGGCCGCCGGCATCCCCGTCGATCCCTCTGGCCCGTCGTTCTTCTCCGCGATCAAAGAGCAACTCGGGCTGAAGCTCGAATCGAAGAAGGGTCAGGTTGAGATCCTGGTCATCGATCACGTGGAGCGGCCAACGGAGAATTGAGATGCTCGCTGCTATCTTTAATCACCTTTGGCAATCGACCCTCTTTGCAGGAATCGTCTGGTTACTAACCCTCGCGCTTCGAAAGAATCACGCGCGCGTGCGTCATAGTTTGTGGTTGGCCGCGTCGATCAAGTTTCTCATCCCGTTTTCGGTGCTCATCGCGTTGGGCAGTCAGGTCCATTGGCGCACGGTGCCGGCGACACCAAACGTGTCGGTTGCGATAAACGAGGCCGCTCAGCCTTTTACGGTCTCTGTTGTGGCAGCTGCAGTTCCGCCAGTTCCAAGTCGACTTCCGGCAGTTCTATTCGGCATATGGATCGTCGGATTCATCGGGATCACCGTTTCGTGGTGGGTTCGATGGCGTCGCATCCTGGCTGCCGTTCGCGCGGGATCACCGGTGCAACTAGATTTGCCGATCCGGGCGATGTCGTCACCCACCCTGCTAGAACCCGGCGTCTTCGGCATCTTCCGACCGATTCTGTTGCTGCCCGAAGGCATCTTCGACCGTCTGACGCCCGCCCAACTCCAAGCCGTGATCGCGCACGAGCTGTGTCACGTCCGCCACCGCGATAATTTCATCGCTTCGATTCACATGTTCGTCGAGACCGTCTTCTGGTTCCATCCTTTGGTGTGGTGGATCGGCAAACGCATGGTCGAGGAACGCGAGCGCGCCTGCGATGAAGAAGTGCTGCGCGAGTTTGGGGAACCTAAAGCTTACGCCGAAGGAATTCTCAACGTCTGCAAACTGTACATAGAGTCGCCGCTCGCGTGCGTGTCAGGAGTGACGGGATCCGATCTTGGAAGAAGGATAGAAGCCATCATGATGAACCGAAGGGCGTTGAAGCTGGATCGGGCACGGAAAGTCTTGCTGGCGTGCGCCGGAATCGTCGTTTTCGCTGTTCCTCTGGTGATCGGCCTCGGCAACGCGCCGCCGATCCGGGGGCAATCGTTCGACGCCGCTTCGCCGCGATTTGAAGTAGCATCCATCAAAGTCAGCAAGGACCCTGCGCCAGGCGGAAATATCGACGTAACGCCCGGAAGGTTTAGAGGAAAGGATCTTGCTTTGCAATGGCTAATATTGGTCGCCTACCGGATTAAATCCGACAATCTTTCCGGTGTTCTGCCGAGTTGGACTCTTTCGGAACGCTACTACATCGACGCGAAGACAGAGGATGCCAGCGGCGAGGAGCGGATACTTCTGGCGCTGCAGACTCTTCTCGTGGATAGGTTTAAGCTGCGGCTCCATCGCGAAATGAAAGAACAGCCTGTATATTTCCTGACGATTGGAAAGACTGGCATCAAAATGCCCACCGGGAGTTGCCTGCCCGTCAAAAAGGACTTCCCTAATGAATGTTGGAGTCAGGGCGGTGACGGATTGATTCACACTCTGGACTGGAGAGGAGTGAGCATGTCGGATCCCGCCGGCATCGCTTATCGGAGTCTGGCTGCGCAGCTCTCTTCAATTGTGAAGCGGCCTGTGATCGACAAGACCGGGCTCACTGGCACGTTTGACGTACATCTGCGGTGGGCGCGGGACCCGGAGCCTACAGGCATCCGGCCACCCGATGATTCCGCGGTGCCCACGCCCTCAGCCGAACCAGCCGGTCCGTCCATCTTTGACGCTATGCAGGAGCAACTCGGGCTCAAACTGGAATCGGGCCGAGGTCCCGTAGAATACCTGATCGTCGACCACGTGGAGAAGCCGACCGCGAACTAAGCTCGTTTATTGAACTTCCACGTCGGCGTGCAGATCCTGCCAGTCCGGCAAATCCAGCGGACCGACGGCGTGTTCGATGGAGCTGAACATTTCCTTAGCCTCAAACGCGGCCAAAGCGGGCGACCGGAAGGTAAGCTTCGCGATCGGAGGCTGGCCAGGTTTCGCATCGGACGCGCGCAGGGTCACGTAAACCGTCATGCTATTGAGCGGTGCGTTGGAATGGTTCACCACCAGGTAGTGAATCTGAGGCTTCTTATTCACTTCCATGAAGCGAACACCCGTCACCTCTACAAAGCGGGCCAAAGAGTTCGTGGAGCGGGTCGATTGGGCGGAAACCGGTGGCTCGGGCGCCGGTTCGGGAGTGGGCCTGGGCGGAGCGCTGGTCGAAGAGCCAGGCATCATGCTGTAGGTCGCGACGCCCGCGGTAAGCAGGATTCCCACGACTACGAATTTCATCAGCCCGCCACCCCCGCTTAGCGACGCGCGCCGACCTCCGACTCGAATGGGAACCAGACCTGCGGCCTGCAGGGACATCAGCTCTCGCGGAAGCGCCGGACCCGGCAAGGTGATCCTCGGAAGAGCTTTAGCCTCGGCCGTGGGAGTAACAAATTCAGCCGGACGCATCTGACGGTCCGCGGCTTTGTAGTAGTCCTGGAAGGGCGCCAGCGCCGGCGCGACGCCACGATTCGGAGGATCCGGAAGCTGGACCGGAGATGCCGCTGCTGCTTCCGTTCCCAGCGGCTTCTGGGTTCGCACAGTATATGCGGCCGGCCGGGGATTGAATGCCTGTATGGGAAAGTCACGCGCGATGGAAGGAGGCTGCGGCTCGGCCAGTAGCAGCAAGCTGGGTGGCGCGGCCAGCAACTGCCGTACGGGCATTCCGTTCGGCGTCACATCCGCCTGAAACTTCACATCCCCGCTGAAAGTTACGTCGAGGATAGTGGGTGTTTTCTCGGCATCCGCGTCGACGCGCGGGCCGGGCGCGGCCGATTCCCGAAAAACTCTCGGAGCGGTGTAAGGAACGCGCTCTCCATGCAGGAGGTCCGCCAGATCCGCCAGGCGGTCGGCAAACGTTTCCGGCTGCGCCATCGTATCGATCACCGGGTTAGGCAGATCAACAGGCGCAGTACCCAGCGGCACATCCGGCAGGACCACCGGCCGTGTTTCCGCGGGGATCTCATCCAGCACCACGGGTATTTTCCCTGATGTAAATTTCTTCGCCTGCAAGACCACTTCGGGCCGTAGGATGATCTCGGGCTGGAGGACGCCCTGGGGCTCTGGAAGCTCAACAACGGGTTGCTTCACGGCAGGCTGGCTGGCCGCGGACGCCGGCGCGGCAATCACCTGGGGCTCACAAACGGGACATTCCTTGACTCCCGGAGCAATCTCCTGGCCGCACTCCGGGCAGATCCAATGGAACATGCATCCAATTTACACGGAACTGGTTTAAATGCCCTTCAGCGACACACCCTACCTACTTGTAAGGTGCACCTTAGACGCACTGAGATTCGATCTAAGGACCACTTACGAGGACGGTTCAGCGAGAGGAAGGAACGCTGCGGCTGCCAACCAAAGCCTGAGTCGGCGCCGACAGGAATTCGAGGAACTTGCGCTTCGAAGTGGTCTCAACTCTCGGCTTATTGAGCAGGCTCGCGGCCAGGTCAGTGAATTGCATTCCCAGTTTCGACTTGGGATCGACGAATTCACCCGCCCGAGTGGCGCTATTCACCGCCTGGTAGTCGTTGATGAAATTATGCATCACCGGCACGCCCAGAACGTCCTGCACTTGTTGCGGAGTCAACAGGGATTGCTTGGAGACACGGTTCAATACGACGGCCACGCGGCTGTCCAGGTCCAAACTCTTGAGGAATGCCAGTTTCTCGCGAGTGAGATGCAGAGAAGGCACTTCCGGCGTGCACACCAGGAACACCTGCTGCGAGTCACGCAGGATTTCGAGCGAGTAACGTTCCAGATTGCCCGAGAGGTCCACGCACACTACGTCGTAGTTGCGCAGCCAGAACTGGGCCACATCATGAACCTGTGACGGATCCACGCGCACATTCGGATTCATCGGGCCGGAGTGCAGCACATCCAGTTTGGCCACGGTGGTGACCAGTTGCTGCCATAGATTCTCATCCAGCTCATGCAGATGCTCGAGGACTTCCATGATGGCGTGCTCATTCCGGATCTTAAGCAGGAAACGCAAAATACCGGAGCTGAGATCCATATCGGAAAGCAGCACCCTGGTATTCGGCACTCGCGCTAACGCGCCGCTCAGATTGAGGGCCATGGTGGTCGCCCCGGAACCGGCTTTGGCCGGAAGGAACGAATAAATCCTGCCTTTGGCAGTGTAGAGCGGCGGTCTCTGTTCCACCAGCGTCTTTACATTCCGCAACGATTCGACCAATGCGTTTAGTTCGAACGGTTCGGCTACCAGTTCGCGCACTCCCGCGCGCATGATTTCGCGGAGCGTCGCCGCGTCGCAGTCCCGATGATAGGCCACGAACTGAACGCCTTCCACTTCCTGTGCTACGCGCTCGACTATCTTGATGGCGAGATCGCTTCTCTCAAAACTGAGGAAGATGACGTCGGGAGCATGTGTGCGCAGCGTGCGAACCAGCTCGCCCTCGTCCGGATAATCGAGCAAAACGCGGCCGACGGACAGTTCATTGGCTAGCGCGCTTAGCGCGTTCGCGAGTTGTTGGGCCTGCTTAGCATCTGGGCCGACGATTACTGTCCTTAGCATGTAGACTTCCCCTCACCCATGAGACTACGTGACTTATGGCGTCCCGACAAATCGTTCTTCCCCCGAATTCCGGTCCGAGATTTTCCTATACGCCAAGAGATTTCGCTTAAGCCTGACTCGGGCGTTCCCCTTAGGTACCTGCCTATGTCCACGAGGTATGAATCGGCTGAGCAGCGGCGTTCGAATAGACCCCTCCGCGAACTGTGCAGCCCGCCCGCAGGTCGGCTATTCTTATCAAGAAGCTATGAGCCGAATTTTCGGGCGTCTTCTATGGGCGGGCATTTCTCTGGCGGCCGCCGTCTCCATGGGCGCTGTAGCCAGCAACCGTGGGGAACCGGTCAATAGCACCTGGCTGGTGATTGCTTCGGTTTGCACCTACTTAGTGGGGTACCGATTCTATGCGCGATTTGTCGCGGCGCGCGTCATGGCCCTGGATGACAAGCGCGCCACCCCCGCGGAGCGCCTCCGCGACGGTCATGATTTCGAGCCGACCAATAAGTGGATCGTCTTCGGCCACCATTTCGCTGCGATCGCCGGTCCAGGCCCGCTGGTGGGGCCGACCCTGGCCGCGCAGTTCGGCTACCTTCCCGGCTTCCTGTGGATCGTGATTGGAGCCACGCTCGGGGGGGCCGTGCAGGATTTCGTGATCTTGTTCGGATCGATCCGGCGCGATGGTAAATCGCTCGGCCAGATCGCCCGCGAAGAAGTCGGAAAAGTGGGCGGCTTTACTGCCTTGATCACCGTGCTGCTGATCATGATCATCCTGCTGGCTGTGATCGGACTGGTAGTGGTCAACGCGCTCAAAGGCAGCCCGTGGGGGACGTTTACCATCGCCGCCACTATGCCGATCGCCGTGTTCATGGGCCTGTATCTGCGATTCTGGCGGCCGGGAAGGGTCGTCGAAACGTCGATCATCGGATTCGTGCTGTTGATGGCCAGCGTCTATGGCGGCCAAGCGGTCGCGCAGTCTCCTAGCTTGGCTCCCTGGTTTACGTATTCGGGTGCGGCGTTGGCGTCCGCGCTCATCGTGTACGGATTCTTTTCCAGTGCCCTGCCCGTATGGCTTTTGCTGGCCCCGCGCGGTTACCTGAGCACCTTCGTGAAGCTGGGCGTGGTGATGTTGCTAGCGGTGGGGATTATCTTCCTGCGTCCCGAGCTGAAACTGCCGCCCTTCACGCGTTTCGTCGACGGCACCGGACCGATCTTCGCCGGCAAGATCTTTCCGTTCTGCTTTATTACCATCGCTTGTGGAGCCGTTTCCGGATTCCACTCCCTGATCTCGTCGGGCACGACTCCTAAATTGCTCGCGCGGGAACGCCACGCAGTGGCAGTTGGCTATGGATCGATGCTGCTCGAAAGTTTCGTCGCGGTCATGGCTCTGATCGCCGCGGCCTCCCTCCAACCCGGCGTGTTCTTCGCGGTGAATTCTCCCGCCGGTATCGTGGGCGCGACTCCCGCCGCCGCAGTCGCCACCATCAGCGGCTGGGGATTCCCGGTGACGGCGGCCGACATGCAGAGCCTGGCACGCGACGCTGGGGAACAGACGCTGTTCTATCGAACTGGCGGCGCGCCGTCGCTGGCGTTGGGCATGGCGCAGATTTTCGTCTCGAGCGGAGTGGGCCGTGCGCTGCTGGCATTCTGGTATCACTTCGCCATCATGTTCGAAGCGCTGTTTATCTTAACGACGCTCGATTCCGGTACTCGTGTGGGCCGATTCATGTTGCAGGACATGCTGGGAGAAGTGTGGCCTAAATGGGGTCAGACCAATTGGAAGCCGGGGATGCTGACTACGAGCGCGGTAATCGTCGCCGCATGGGGTTATTTCCTGTATCAGGGCGTGATTGATCCCTTAGGCGGCATCAACACGTTGTGGCCGCTCTTCGGGATCGCGAATCAGTTGCTGGCCGCCGTGGCTTTGTGTGTGGGGACCACGATTCTGGTAAAAGCGCACGGCGCGCGCTATATGTGGGTGACCTCGATTCCGCTGGTGTGGCTCGTAGTGGTGTGTTTCGTGGCGGGATGGCAGAAGATTTTCTCTCCGCTCCCGGCGCTCGGCTTTCTGGCGCAGGCCGATCAGCTTGCGGCCGGTCCGCAGACTGCCGCCACGTCGGCCCTCATCTTCAATGCGCGACTGGATGCGGCCGTGACCGGGATCTTCCTGGTTCTGGTCGCGACGATTCTCGTCGACTCCATTCGCGTGTGGATCGGCGTCTTGGGCGGCACACGGACCTCGAAGACTACCGAGACGCCGTTTGTTCCGTCGCGTTTGGCAGAGGAGTTATGAGCGCATTCTTTAAGGCCGTGGCCCAAATCATCATGGGGATCGTAGCAGAGATATCCGATCAGAACGCTTATAAACGTCATTTGGCCGCGCACGGCGCCGTACACTCTCCCGACGAATGGCGGCGCTTCCAGGACGAGCACGCAGCCGCAAATTCCCGCCGCGCTAGGTGTTGCTGAACGCTTGTGAGTTGTGGTGCGCCGGATTCAGCACCCTTTGAGTAGAATAGTGACGACTACTCGAAAGGAGAACCATGGCGAAAAAGATCGATCCTCTCAATAAGAAACTGTATGGTGCGGTATCGGCCATACTCACGGTGGCTGACATAAAGGCGGCAGTGACCTTCTATCGAAAGGCGTTCGGTTTTACCAGCCGCGGAATCATGAACGGTCCGGACGGCAAGCCGATACATGCCGAACTGAGACTTCGAGATGCTACCTTGATGCTATCCCCGGAGATGGGCGGCGCCCGCAGCGCGAAGAGCATCGGCGACTCGCCCGTAACCTTATACCTCCCGGTGGAAAAAGTGGACAAGGTGGTCGCCAACGCGGTGAAGCTGGGGGCGACCCTTAAGGGGCCAGTCACGGATATGTTCTGGGGCGACCGTAGCGGAGCCGTGGTCGATCCTGACGGCTACATCTGGATGATAGCTACGCATATCGCAGAACCTACACCCAAGGAAATGAAGAAGAAAATGAAGGAGATGATGGGTCAAGCGGCCGGCACCACCAGCGGATCATAAAATTCTGGGCGTTGAGGCACGCGAATGAAGTGAGAATAATTGCAGCTCGTCCCACTGCTTTAGTTGAACTGTCAAAGTCCGCGGGGACACTGTGCGGCTTTTTTGCACGGCGTCATGTTGATCGTCGTTGGTGCTTCGATTTCGTCGACCCTTGCGCAGGGGCTTCATCCGGACACGATACCGGTCAAGAATTGGCCCCTGCACCGGTCGAGCGAGCAGGCAATGGGCGATCAGAACCTTGCCCTCGCCGGCGGCACGTCCAATTTGGTGTTCGTCGCTATTACCCCGTGCCGTATCGTGGATACACGTACTGAGGGTGGCTCGGGCAAGCCCACGCCGTTTGGCCCTCCTTCGCTCGTCGCTGGTCAGGCGCGCGTCGTTCCGATTGGCTTGTCTAACTGCGGCGTGCCCGCAGCCTCGGCCTATTCGCTGAATTTCATCTCCATCACCCCACTCGGACAAACGGTTGCGTGGATAGCGGCTTGGCCGGACGATACTACCTGGCCCGGAACAGTGATTCTGAACGCATTGCAGGGCGGCATCGTTGCCAATTCCGCGCTGGTGGCTTCGGGCGCGGATGGAGGAATCCAGGTACTCTCCACCAATAACGGTGATCTGGTGATCGACCTGAACGGCTACTACGTTCAAGCCGCCACTGTGCAGGGACCCACCGGCCCGCAGGGTCCTCCCGGAAATACGGGAATTGGTGGGGCGGTCGGGCCGCCTGGACCCCCGGGAACTCCAGGACCGGCTGGATCGCAAGGTGTACAAGGAATCCAGGGTGTCGCCGGGACCAACGGAGCCCTGGGGCCGATCGGCCCGCCGGTTACTTTCCAAGGGACTTGGAGCATCGCGACCACGTACAGTACGGGAGATGCCGTATTTTTCAACGGATCGAGCTATATCAGCTTATCCAGCGGAAATATCGCCAATATTCCGAGCAGCGGAGTTCCCTGGGCGCTCCTCGCGCAGCAAGGCGCCACGGGCCTGACAGGCGCGTCTGGAAGCAACGGAACGAACGGGACCAATGGGACGAATGGTGCTCAAGGTCCCCAAGGCATCGCCGGCGCTACAGGTTCACCCGGGCCGCCGCAGATGTTTGTCGCCCAGTTTTCCAATATAGGCGCTGCGACTTCCTTTGCCGGCTTGAATGGTCCGATCACCAATCAGACCATTAGCGCTGTCGCAACCATCATGTCATCGGCTTGCACATTTAATGCACTCTACATTGCGGGTACGATCACGGGGAGTGTCGCCCCTGACGTTCTGACCTTCACGCTTATGAAGAACGGAGTCGCTACCACGATGACGGCTTCGATGTCGCTTTCCATCGCCGGCGCCACCGTCATTAGTACGGACACGAGCCATCCTTTTTCCGCTGTAGCGGGCGACTCGGTGGCGATCCAAGTTTTTCAGACGAATACTGTCGCCCCGCCCCTGGTTCGGATGAGCGCCACAACACAGTGCCAGTGATGCCACGCATTCAACGGGCTTGGTCGTCACGTAGATCGCGCTACAATAAACCAGGAAACCGGCGACATTTTTACGAAACTGATATTACAAATCGGGCTCGCTGTTGGCTCATGTGCAGCGTTCTGTAATGCGCAGACTCCAGCGCCAACCCCCGAGGTCAGTTCCCGCGAGGCGCCCGTTACCTTCAGCAGTCGCGTGAACCTGGTGCTGGTTCCCGTGGTCGTGCGCGATGGAAAAGGTCAGGCCATCGGCACCCTCAAGCAGGATGATTTTCAGCTTTTCGACAAAGGCAAGCCCCAGATCATCACTCGGTTTTCAGTGGAGAAGCCGGCTGCACCCTTTATCCCACCCGTGGTCGCGTCCGCGCTAGACGAAAAAGGCAATGAAACCGCCGCGGGCGCTCGTCCACCGGCGCCCGTGCCAGATCGTTTTATCGCCTATCTCTTCGATGACATGCATCTGAAGGCCGCCGATTTGGTGACCGCGCGGGTTGCCGCGGATCGCCATCTCGGCGAATCGCTCGCGCCCGGCAGCCGCGCCGCAATCTTTACCACCTCGGGGCAGGTTGTTCTCGATTTCACGGATGATCGCGACAAGCTGCGTGACACCCTGAAACGCATTATGCCGCAGGCCAAAATAAGGGAAGCGACCGACTGCCTGGACATTAACTACTATTGGGCCGATGCTGTCATCAACAGGTTTGACGACCAGGCTGCCGCCGCCGCGGTCGACGAAGTCATGGCGTGCCGGGGGTACACGAGCCAACAGAAGGACATCGCCCAAGCCGAGGCACACGCCACGGAAATGAATGCTCTGGCCCGCGGAGAATACGACAGCCGCCTCGACCTGAGCGTCTTGAAGGACGTGATCCGGCGTCTTTCCGCGACGCCGGGAAGCCGGAGCGTGATTCTGGTCTCGCCTGGGTTCTTCCTCACAACGGACATGCGCCAGGATGAGGCCGAAGTCATGGATCGCGCGATCCGCGCCAATGTGACGCTGAATTCACTCGATGTCCGCGGTGTCTATGCAGTTATTCCTGGAGGCGACGCGAGCCAGCGTGGACGCGCCAGCGTCTCGACAACGAACTTGATGATGCTGATGGAGCAGAATGCCATGGCCGCGGATTCAGATGTAATGGCGGAATTCGCCGACGCGACCGGCGGGCGGTTCTTCCAAAACGACAATGGGCTGTTCGAGGGATTCCGGGAATTGGTGGCTCAACCGGAGTACATCTACATATTGGGATTCTCTCCCCAGAATCTAAGGCTCGACGGTTCTCGTCATGGCTTGAAAGTTACGATTAAGAATCAAAAGGGGCTCGAATTGCAAGCGCGTAACGCGTATTACGCTCCCCTGCACGCGGTCAATTCCGAGGAGCAGGCCAAACAAGAGATTTCGGAAGCAGTCTTTTCACGCGACGAAATCCAGGAGCTTCCGGTCGATTTGAGCCTGCAATACGCCCGTGCCGGCGAGACCGCCGTTAAGATCAATGTTCTGGCCAAGGTGAATCTGAAACTGCTCCGTTTCCGGAAATTGGACGATCGAAATCTGAACACTCTGACTGTGGTCGCGAGCGCGTTTGACCGGAACGGTAACTTTGTCACGGGAATTCAGAGAATTATCGACTTGCGCTTGCGCGATCAAACCCTGGAAACGGTTACCTCAGGCATCACGGTCAAGACCACTCTAGACGTGACGCCGGGAAGCTACCTGGTCAGGCTCGTCGTCCGCGATTCCGAAGGGCAAACCATGTCGGCCCGCAACGGCGTGGTAGAGATTCCTTTTTAGGAGGTGTCCGTGCATATTCGACGCGTAACGCTAATCGCATCGGTGGCCTGCCTCGCGGCTAGCATGCTGCCCGCTCAAGCCCCCAAGACTAATGCCTCCGCCGATTCCGGAAATGTCTTTCGAACCGAGACCAAGCTGGTTCTGGTAGACGCCGTAGTTACTGATAAAAAAGGCAACTACATTCGCGATCTTACGGCCAAGGATTTTCGAATTTGGGAAGACAAAAACGAACAGATGGTGAAAAGCTTCTCGTTCGAGGGCGCCCAGTCCCCGAATGCGCAGAAGCAATATGTGGTGTTTTTCTTCGATGACACCAGCATGAGTTTGCCAGATCAGGAGCGCGCCCGGCAGTCGGCCGCACAATTCGCGGCGGCAAACTTCGGGCCCAACCGGATGATGGCGGTCGCCGATTTTGGAGGCGCTCTGAAGCTGACTCAAAGCTTCACTGCCGACCCCGAGCTTCTATCGAAGGCATTGAGAGAGGTTAAGCAGGCGATCGTTTCGTCGCCGCAAACCCCAGGCCAGAGAGGATCGAGTACTGACTTTGGCACGAACGGCGCTGGCGCGGGTCGCGGAGGTCTCCCGGGCGTCGGGCAAGGCGGAAATGGAACCTTGGGCGTTACCAATGGCGCCAGCGGCCCCGGCTCTGACGCCGTCGCCCGCACCGCGCTCGCGGCACTAAAGATCATGGCGCGGAACCTGAGTTCCTATCCTGGACGGAAAGCTCTGATCCTGTTTACGGGCAGACTTGAAATCAGTGAAGATCACATGTCCGATCTGAATGCCGCGGTCAACGCGTGCAATATGGCCAACGTTACGGTGTATACCGTGGACGTCCGTGGCGTGGGTAGAATCGCACAAACTTTCCCGGAACGGCCGTCGGGTCTGCTGGCAGGTCTTCGTCGAACATTGCTTGAGCCGGTGTCATTTCTAGGGGACACGGCAGCATCGGATGGATTCTCAACATCCTTCATGCCGCAGGCCCGTGGTGGCGGCGCACCCGGTGGCGCTGCACCAGGCGGTGGCGCGGCGGGCGGTGGCGCAACCGGCGGGGGAGCAGCGGGTGCTGGTGGACGGGGCGGCGCTCCCGGGGGTGGAGCCGGCGCACCTTCGAATCCAGGCAATGGATTCCCCGGCAACAGCGGGACGACTGGACGCGGCCCGAACAACTTCCCTGGCAACAATCCAAACCCAAATACCCAACCGGGGAATCCCAACGATCCTCGCAATCGCAACCAGGTGCCCAATATGGGCCAATACTCGCGGCCAAATCAAGAGGTCGCGCATCTCCTGGTAAGCGGCACGGGCGGGCTCGAGATTCGCAATACCAACGACTTGCTTGCGGGCGTCCAAAAGATCGGGCTGGAACAGAACGAGTATTACCTGATCGGTTACACGCCGCCCGCTACAACCGATGAAAGTTGCCATAAGCTGCGCGTGCAAGTGGATCGCGGCGGGACCCAAGTGCGAGCCCGTCCTGAATATTGCAACGCCAAACCCCGCGATGTGTTGTCCGGAACGCCCGTCGAAAAGACCCTGGAAAGCCGGGCCGCCGCGACCCAGCCCGGCACCATCGGCGCCTCGATGCAGATTCCCTATTTCTATGCTTCACCCAATATGGCGCGAGTCAATGTGGCCATGGAAATTCCGTCCGATTCGCTGAAGTTCCAGAAGCAGAAAGGCAAGCTCCACGCGGCCGTGGACATCCTGGGTATCGCAACCGCCGCGGACGGCACCATCGGCGCGCGTTTCAGTGACACTCTGAAGCTGGATTACGAGGATCAACGCGAAGTCGACAGTCTCAAGCTCAAGCCACTACACTACGAAAATCAGTTCGACGTCGCCTCCGGAGCGTACACTCTGAAGATCGTCTTCAGCGCGGGCGGCGACGGCTTCGGAAAACTTGAAATGCCGCTGGTCGTCGGCACGTACCAGACCAACGAGTTCAACATGAGTGGACTAGCCCTCAGTAAGGAATCGCACCCGGCCACGGATTTGCGGCTGGATGTGGACGCGTTGCTGATCGATGATCAGGCGCCTCTGATTGCCAACGGGAAGAGAATCATCCCTTACGGTTCAAACCGCTTCAAAAAGACCGATCCGGCTGGTTTTTACTTCGAGATTTACGAGCCTCTGCTGGTTTCCGCGGAACCGGAAAAGCGTCCCGATGTCGGTATTCAGATCCGAGTGCTGGACCGTAATACCACGCAGCCCAAGACCGACTCGGGGGTAGTTAAGCTCAACACCCAGACCGCCAACGCGAGCGGAATGCTTCCCGTCAGTGTATCCATGGCCCTGACACAGTTCGAGACCGGTTCCTACCTGTTGGAAGTCCAGGCTTTGGACAGCGCCGGCAACAAGGTTCGGCGCGTTGCACCCCTCGAGATAGAGTAGATTTGCGACCACAATAGGCGTGCCGCATACCGCCCCGCCTGAATCGGGCATTGCTAGAATAGATCAAACTGCCGTGACCACTCTACCCCGGTTATTCTTGCGAACCTTTTATAAACACGCAGTGAAGCTCAGCCACTGGGCGCCTCGCGCGGCGATCTGTGCGCTGCTGGTGCTGGGTCTCATCCCCATTCGCGGCCAGCGGATCTTGAGCGGCGAGATCGAGATCCGCGAGGCTCTGGAACGGCTGAACACACTCGGAAGCGTTATGATGATCGGCGCACATCCCGACGACGAGCGGGAACAGGTATTGGCGTATCTGGCGCTCGGCCGGCATGTTCGAACGGCATATCTATCGCTCACTCGTGGCGAGGGTGGACAAAACTTGATCGGACCCGAGCAGGGTGATGAACTGGGCATCATCCGCAGCCAGGAGCTTCTGGCCTCCCGGCGGATCGACGGAGCCGAGCAGTACTTCACTCGCGCCATCGATTTCGGCTTTTCGAAAACTGCGGCCGAGACGCTGCAAAAATGGGATCGTAATAAGGTCCTGGGCGACGTGGTCTATAACATCCGGAGATTCCGCCCAGATGTCGTCATTCTGGTATTCTCCGGGACTCCTCGAGACGGGCACGGGCATCACCAGGCGTCCTCCATTCTCGGTAAGGAAGCGTTTTCGCTGGCGGGCGATCCCACTAAGTTTCCCGAGCAATTGACTTACGTCCAGCCCTGGGCGCCCAAGCTTCTAATGATGAACGCAGGATTTCCGGGCGGGGGGCAGAATAAGGGCAGAGCTGGAAAAAACAAGGCCGACGACACCCCCCCAGCCGACCGTCTGAACCTGGATGTGGGTGTCTATTCGCCCGAGCTGGGAGCTTCCTACGCTGAAATCGGCGGGGCGAGCCGTAGCGAGAATCGCACGCAGGGGACCGGCTCGGCGGAACCCAAAGGTTCGCAGCTCGCTCCCATGGAAACGGTGGCCGGGGACAAGCCCACCAAGGATCTTTTCGAAAATCTCGACATTACCTGGAACCGTCTGCCGGGCGGCGCGGCCGTGGGTCGGATCGTGAAGCAGGCGCTCGATTCTTTCGTCCCTGCGCGTCCCGAAGCGCTCCTCCCTCAGCTCGCGAAGGCGCGGCCTCTGATCGCCGCGATCGTGGCCGCCACCAAGGATCCGATGGCCGAACGGAAACTTAAAGAGCTGGATGAGACCATGGTTCTGTGCTCCGGCTTAGCGCTCGAGGCTCAGTCCGATAAGGCCGCCGTCAGTCCTGGAGCGATGCTTCGCGTGAACTTCACTGCGATCCAGCGACTGCCCAACCAGGTCGCCCTGACCGGAATCCGCCTCACTGGCATGGAGGGCGCTCCCACGGTGAATCTGGCGCCCACCGTCCTTGCGAACAATCAGCCTAGCCGATACAACGCGAGCTTTGCCATTCCGCAGAATGAGCCCTACACTCAGCCGTATTGGTTGGAGCGCCCAGAAGACGGAGCGCTCTACTCCGTTCCCGATCCGCGCGACATCGGATTGCCCGAAAACCCGCCCGCCCTAAACGCGCATTTTCGCGTGCAAATAGCGGGGACGGAACTGGAGCTGACTCGCCCCGTAGAGTATCGCTATGTGGATCGCGTGTATGGCGAACAGATTCGGCCCTTCACGGTGATTCCTCCAGTCGCTGTGAGCCTGCCCGAATCCGCTTTGGTCTTCGGCGATGCCAAGCCACGCAGAATTGAAGTCAGCGTGCGATCCAACGGCGGCAAAGTCGCCGGCGAGCTGCACCTCGATGTGCCCACCGGCTGGAGCGCCGATCCGGCTTCAAGTCATTTCGAACTGGCGGCTACGGAAGAACAGACCAATGTCTTTTTCAATCTGGTTCCACCCGCCGGCGACTCTCGCGGGAAAATCCGTGCGATAGCTCAGGTGGGAACTCAGACCGTCTCAACGGGGACGGAAGTCATCCAGTATCCGCATATCACCACGCAGACACTCCTGCCGCCAGCGCAAGCCACTCTGGTGCGTGCCGATATTCGCATCTTGGCGAAAACCGTCGGCTACATAATGGGAGCCGGCGACGACGTGCCGCAGGCAATTCGTCAGCTCGGCTGCGAAGTGACTTTGCTAACCGAGTCTGACCTGAGCCACGGGGATCTGGGGCGCTTCGATGCGATCGTTACTGGAGTGCGCGCCTTCAATACGCGTCCCGATCTCCGCGCGAATTACCAGCGGCTGTTCGATTATGCCAGTAACGGTGGGACGTTGATCGTGCAGTATAACGTCCCGGAAGGCGGCGCACCCCCTCAAGGTGCTCCCGGTCAAGGCGCTGCTCCTCAAGGTGGCGCGCCCGGAGCGGCCCAGGCAGCGCCCGCCCAGCCTGCTCCCGCACCGCCACCCGCAGTCGCAGCCGCCGGAGATGGTGGATTGCTCGCGCACATCGGACCATATCCTATCCGCATTAGCCGTAACGATCGCGTCACGGTGGAAGAAGCTCCCATCGCTTTTCCCAATCCCGACCTTCGCCTGCTGCACGTGCCCAATCAGATCACCAGTGCCGATTTCGACGGCTGGGTCCAGGAGCGCGGGCTGTATTTCTCTGACCAATGGGATCCTAGGTACGTGAGCGTGCTCGAATCGCACGACCCCGGCGAAATGCCGCTGCCCGGCGGCATGCTGTACACACCCATCGGGAAGGGCGCGTATATTTTCTCCGCATACGACTGGTTCCGCGAGCTTCCGGCCGGAGTCCCCGGCGCTTATCGCTTGTTCGCGAATATGCTAAGCGCGGCCAAAGCGCAATGAACACAAGCCAGTGACCGACCCTCAGCGTACCGTAGCCGATGAGCCTCCGCCGTTTCTCGGGACCTGGAGTCGCGTCTACACCCTGGTCATGATCTATCTGGCTTGCGTAATTGGGCTGTTTTACTGGTTCACAAAATCGTTTGAGCCATGAGACCCCTCGATTGGGTCGTAATGTTCGCTTGGCTGGTGTTCTTGGTGTCCTACGGCCTGTGGCGCGGGCGCGGCTCGGCTAGCACGCAGGATTTCATGCTGGCTAACAAAACCATGCCGTGGTATGCGATGGGACTCTCGATCATCGCCACTCAGGCCAGTGCCATTACCTTCATCTCGACTACGGCTCAAGCCTATGTCGACGGCATGCGCTTCGTGCAATTCTATTTCGGGCTGCCCCTGGCGATGGTGATCCTCTGTGCCACTGCGGTGCCGATTTTCCACCGCGCCAAAGTGTTTACGGCGTACGAGTATCTGGAATACCGCTTCGACGCCAAAACGCGCCTTCTGGTCACGATCATCTTTCTGCTATCGCGCGGGCTCGGCGCGGGACTCGCGCTCGCCGCTCCCGCGATCGTATTGTCGGTGGTCCTTGGCTGGCCCTTCAGCGTGACTATCCTCATCATGGGTGGATTGGTGGTGCTCTACACCACCTTGGGCGGGATCAAGGCGGTCACCTGGGCCGATGTCCAACAGATGACCGTAATCATGCTGGCCCTGGTGATCGCGTTCGCCGTCGCCATCTCGATGCTGCCGCCCGATGTTTCGTTTCTCGATGCGGTAAAGCTGGCCGGAGCGGCCGGGAAGCTGAACGCCGTCACCACAACCTTCGATTGGAATGATCGCTACAACATCTGGAGCGGCCTGATCGGCGGGATGTTTCTGGCGCTGGCGTACTTCGGGACGGATCAAAGCCAAGTACAGCGGTACTTGACCGGCAAGTCCATCGGGCAAAGCCGTTTGGGGCTTGTGCTAACCGCCATCGCGAAGGTGCCCATGCAGTTTTTCATCCTATTCATCGGCGCGATGGTATTTGTAGTGTTCCTGTTCGTCCGGCCACCCATTGTGTTCCAGCCGGTGGTGATGGAGCAGATCGCGTCTTCACCCCAGTATGCGGCCCTCGAAAACCGCTATGAACACGCATTCGACCAGCGCCAGGCCGCCGCTCGCGGAATCGTTTCTTCAACTCCGGGCGCACTCCAGGAGTTTCGCGCGGCACAAATGAATTTGGACGCGGCGCGCGCCGATGCTCTAAACGTCAGCGGCGCCAACGATACCAATTACATCTTTTTGTCCTTCGTCACTCACTACCTTCCTGTCGGCATCGTCGGCCTGGTAGTCGCGGTGATTTTCACTGCCGCCATGTCGGCGATATCCGGGGAGATCAATTCGCTCGCCACGGTTACGGTGATCGATATTTACAAACGCCACATCGCGAAGGATAGCTCCGATAAACATTATCTAGGCGCTTCCCGCGTCGCGACGGTCTTCTGGGGCATCTACGCCATGGCGTTCGCCAGCACCGCCTCAGGATTCGGGGCGTTGATCGAAGCCGTCAACCAGGTCGGGTCTTTATTCTACGGAGGGATGCTGGGGGTCTTCGTACTGGCATTCTTCGTGAAGCGCTGCACCTCGACGGGCGCGTTCGTGGGAGTACTGGCCGGCGAGGCTGCCATTTTCATTACAGCGCAGTTTACATCCGCGTTCCTGTGGTACAACGTGATCGGTTGCCTGGTGGTGGTCGCCGCAGGATGGTCGATTTCCGTGTTCCAACCACGGAACAAATAACAGCGGCCTGACGTATATTGGCTCAGGACGGGGCAAGGAGGTTGCGACATGTTCTGTGACAGTTGTGGAACTCAGATCAGCGGATCCGCTACGTTTTGTTCCAGATGCGGCAAGTCTTTGGGCAGGACGCCGCTTATGCCGCGGGAAGGCCGCATCGCCGGGCACGTTCGCCTGTTAGGCATTCTGTGGCTGGCGCTGTCAGCGCTTCGACTCATTCCTGGATTCTTTTTGATGGCGCTCGGCGGCACGAGGCTGTTTCCGCCCGATGTGCCGCCGTTTGTCCATGCAGTCCTGCCCGCGATCGGAATGGGATTCCTCATCTGTGCGGGAATCGGTATCGCGGCCGGCTGCGGTCTTCTCGCCCGGCAGCCCTGGGCGCGCATGCTGGCAATTATTTTCGGAGCCTTCAGCTTGATCGATATACCTTTCGGCACGGCGATCGGGGTTTACACTCTGTGGGTTCTGTTACCAGCGGAATCGGAGCAGGAGTACCGCAGCATGTCTCACGCGGTGTAGACGGCCTTGACTGCCGCGACCCGCTCGGGTATAGCTAAATAAGTCATCGGGAGGTATACTACGATGAAAATAAAGTTTCTACTGATCGCGGGGATCAGCATATTCGCGGCGGCCGCACCGGTTCTGGCGCATCACGCTCTCGCGGTGACCTATGATACCCGCCAATCCATCATGCTGACGGGCACAGTCACGAAGATCACGTGGGACAATCCTCACGTGCACCTGTACCTGCAAGCCAAGGATAAAGCCTCGCCCGGCGCAGGCTGGGACTTCGAAATGGGCAGCCCAAACCTGCTGATGCTGAATGGCTGGACAATTAATACTTTTCGGCGCGGCGATCACGTGGTGGTGACCGCATACCCGGCGCGCGATGGTTCCAGGATCGGCTACGCCAGTAAGGTTGCTTTCAGCTCGCATTGAAATCAGCCGTCGCGTACACTAGGTACGTGAAAATCAGGATCCTGCTGGCTCTGTTGGCGGCGTCCACGCTGTCTGCCCAATCCAAACTCCATCTAAGAGTCTTCACCTCCGGACCCGACGGCTTCTCGGTGAACTCCACCCTAGTCTATGGGGAGAAAGACGCGGTCCTTATCGACACGCAGTTCGTCAGGAGCGAGGCGTATCGCGTCGCGGCCATGATCCTTGAAAGCAAGCGGAACCTGACCACCGTCTACATTACGCACGGCCATCCCGATCACTATTTCGGCATTGCGGCCCTGAAACAGGTTTTTCCCAAAGCCAAGTTCGTCGCGCTTCCCCCCACCGTCATGGCCATCCGCAATGGATGGGAAGGACGCATCAAGTACTGGACGCCCGAATTTGGATTTAATCTCCCCACCACCGGTCCGATCTTACCCGACGAGCTTCAAGCGAGCACAATCAACCTGGAAGGCGAGGCGCTGCAAGTGGTTGGGGATGTCACCGGAGACGGGCCGAATAACTCATATGTGTGGATCCCGTCCTTGCGGGCGGTGATCGCCGGCGACATTGTGTTCAGCGGAGCGCACTTCACGCCGCCGAAAATGCCCCAGGACTGGCTCAAGACCTTGGATCAGATCGACAACCTGAAACCGATAACCGTGATTCCGGGACACCAATCGGTCAACGCGCGGCGGGACGCGTCCATTATCGCTGCGATGAAGGTTTACATCCACGATTACAACGACGCCCTTGAATCATCCAAGACGGCCGCCGAGTTCCGGTCCAAAATGATGAAGAAGTATCCCAACTACGCGCTGGAGCGCCTAATTGTTTCAGCAGCCGATGCGGCATTTCCTTCCGGCAAAAAATAGCCTTTGTGCGCTCTTAATGCTGGCGGTGAGGGCAAACTCACAAGTCCCGCCCAGGGCCCTTCCGGCCGATGTCGGCGTATATCTAGGATGGGTCGGCACATACCCTGGCAATCGCCTGCAGGAGGGTGCGCGCCTGGCGAAGCAGGCTGGCTTTCAGACCATCCGAGTTCCGCTGGTCGCAAGCGCGGAAACCGATTTCGGAATGGGCGGGGCGTGCCACGGAAAGCAGTCGCTTGAATCTCTTGTCTCGCTCTCGGCGTACGCCCAATTATTGAAGGATCGGGCGTTTCGTACGATCTTTCTGACGGTTTGGGGAGATTCGAACTCCTATGATGCATGCGAGTCGAGAGATCCGAAGACTGATCAACACCCGCACAAGCGCTATCTCGAAAAAGCGTACTATTCCGATGCCGCGAACCGCGACCGGACGCGCGGCGAATATGCCGATCTGACCTATCGTCTCTACAAAACGTATGGTGGCAGCGGCAAGGTCATCGGCATTTCCAATTGGGAAGGCGACAACGAGCTGTACTGCGATTCGGCGTATTACTTTGCGATGAACGTGGCCTTTCGGTCATCTTGTGAAGCCAAACGCAAGACCGCCGATGCTTTGGAAGCGTATCGGCATTTCCTGGAGCTTCGCGAGCAAGGCATCCATTCTGGCCGGCAGCGCGCACTCCGCGAAGGCTTGAAAGGTGTCTCGGTAATATCCGTGATCGAAGTCAGTGCGTTGCAGTTCTTGAAGGAGGCTCATTTGCCGAGCATGCTGGAGGACGTTATCCCTTCAGTCACCATGCCGGATTACGTCAGCTATTCCGCATGGGAAAGCATTGGCTCGACTCCCGATCGGCTCTTTCGCGACCTGCGTGAGCTGCAAAACCGATTCAAAGGACACGCCATGGTGGGCGAGTTTGGCTTCGATCGCGGCCTCGACAAATCGGCTCCCGAACACGCTGCTAGCGCGATCACCACTATGCGGCGGGCTCATGTGAGCTACTCGATTTGGTGGCAAATCTTCGATCAGCCCCCACTTACAGGACTCGGTGATAAAGGGCTCTACGGCCTCTACGATGACCAGGGAAAGCTCACCGCACCGGGGAAAGCATTTCTCTCGGCCGCGCCGTAGAGTCCGAGCGCCCCGATTGGCAAGCTCGGCGCCGTCGGCCACAACTGAGATGAGCAGCAGTTCCGCCGCAAATAGAATTGCCAGTGTGAGCAAGCGAGTAGAGCTCCTTGCCATTTACTTTCGGGATAGTTCGTTTACCTTCAACAGCTCAGTCAGAGTAGGACAAAAATTACAGTATAGTTCCAGTACTACTGTCATCGTTCTGGACACTGCAGCATACAAATGCAATACAATGGCTGCATGAAAATCGCCACTCTGTTGTGCCTCCTTTCACTCGCCGTCGCCGCCCTTGCTGCCGGCAAGCCTGAGGAATTTAAAACCTCCGCCGGCACGCTCACAATGACGCCGATCCAGCATGCGGGCTTGATGCTTCAGGCCGGAGGCCAGGTGGTGCAAATCGATCCAGCGCAAGGCAGCTATGACAGCTTCCCCGCAGCCGATCTGATCCTGATCACCGATATCCATGGCGATCATCTCTCCGCGCCCATTATCGCCAAGTTAAGGAAGGCGTCTACCGTGATCGTCGCACCCGAGGCCGTAGCTAAGACCGTGGCTGGCGCGACCATTCTACGCAACGGCGAAACCAAAAGCTTCGGCGCCTGGACCATTGAGGCCATCCCCATGTACAACCTGACGCGTGGCCCCGCCCCAGGGCAGCTTTATCACGATAAAGGCCGCGGCAACGGCTACGTCATCACTTACGGCGGACTGCGGATGTATGTTGCCGGCGATACCGAGAACATCCCGGAGATGCGTGCGCTCAAGAACATCGATGTCGCTTTCGTTCCGATGAACCTGCCCTACACCATGACACCGGAGGAAGCCGCGGCTGCGGTTAAGGCATTTAAGCCGAAGATCGTCTACCCGTATCACTACATGGGTTCGGATCTAAAAGCTTTTGAGACGGCGCTTAAAGGTAGCGGCATCGAAGTGCGCTTGCGGGACTGGTACTCGCGATAGCCAGAATTGTTGGCAAAACTTAATTTTGTTCGTGCAATTCGACGCGCATTGTTGTAAACTTCTTCAGCTAGAAATAACGGACATGCTCGGACTGATCTCGTGACGTTCTAACGGGGGCGTCAGTTGGGTTCAGCGTCCGATGGGTGTGGTGATCTCGCCTCAGGGTGAAGCGGGACACGACGCGCCCGCTCGGCTCTCTACTCAGGACAGGCGAAGTGTGTCCAAGCGGAGGTATCGCTTTGAACGGGGATAGAGAGATTGACCGGAGATCGTTTCTCCTTACCGGAGCGACCGTCATCGGCACCAGCGCCCTTTCCTACGGCAAGATCATCGGCGCGAACGATCGCATCTCGCTCGGCCTGCTTGGCGCTGGGAGACGCGGGCGAGAGCTTGCATCCGTCGTCGCGGACATAAAGGGCAGTTACAACGCCGAGATGACCGCTGTCTGCGATCTCTGGAAGGTGAATCGCGAGCAAGCCACAAAAACCGCCACCCAGGTCTATGGGCGCGCGCCGCGATCTTTCATGCACATGGAAGATCTGCTGGCAGAGAAGGATGTAGACGCGGTGATCATCGCCACCGCCGACTTCCAACACGCCCCCATGCTCAAGCTGGTGGTCGAAGCGGACAAGGACGCCTATTGCGAGAAGCCCATGGCGAACGTGCTGGAGGAGGCGAAGGCGGTTCGTGACGCCGTTCGCGCGCGAAAGCAGGTGGTCCAGATCGGCACCCAGCACCGCAGCGAGCCGTATCAGATCGCTGCCAAGGAATCGATCCGGCAGGGCGCGCTGGGCGACGTTAGTAAAGTCGAGATGGTCTGGAACTATCATGGTCCCCGCTGGCGTGGCCGCGAAGAAGTCGATCAGATCCGCGAGGAAGACACGGATTGGAAGAAATGGCTGCTCAACAAGCCTTACCGTCCTTTCGACCCGCGAGCCTACTTTGAGTTTCGGCTCTACAAGGATTTCTCCAGTGGCATCCCCGACCAATGGATGAGCCACGGAATTGATCTGGTGAACTACTTCCTGGAGGATCCGTTCCCGAAGTCAGTCGTGGCCCTGGGCGGCGTCTATGCGTGGCACGACGGCCGCGAAAATCCGGACACGTTCCATGCGCTGCTCGAGTATCCGAAAGGATTCCTGGTGAGTTACGCCACCAGTTTCGGCAACGATTCCGATAGCTCCACGCGCATCATGGGGACGAAAGCTACGCTCATCAATATTGGAGGAGAGGGTAGCCAGCGCTGGAAGTTGGTGGAGGAAAAGGGAAATCACGAAGACAATCCCTTCGTCCATCGGTCCCAGAAGACCATCAAACTTGGGGACAAGCTCCATTCCTTGCCGTTTACCCAGCGTCTGGTGACCGGCGTCGTCGAGAAGACATACGGGCCGCTTCCCTTCATCTCCGACGCCAATCCTTCGCACATGAAGAACTGGTTCGAGTGCATTCGCGGCCGCAACCAGACGAACGCGACCGTGGAACATGGCTTCGCCCACTCAGTGGCGGTGATCATGGCTGCGCGTGCGCAACGCGAAGGCAAGAAGCTTTATTGGAATCGCGATAAAGAACAAATTGTCGACCAGCCCGAGTGAACGGATGATCCGCTGCCTTTCGTTACTGTTTGCCTGCGGACTTCTCGCGGCACAGGACGCAGCTCCCGATCCCCAAGATCTGCATGAGCGTTGGGATAGCTACGTCCAGAAAACCTATAGCTGGAAAAAGATTGGCGTCGTCGCCGCCGAGACGGCATTCGACCAGACCTTTCAGCTCAACAAGTGCGGCAGGCCTCCGTATTGCTTTCCGCATGAAATCGGAGGGGCTCTGACGCGGCGAACTGCCCGGACTACCATGGAACTGGCTGCCGGTGCATTGCTGAATGAAGACCTTCGCCGCCGGCGATCCAACCTTTCTGGCTTTCGTCAGCGTTTGTCTTATGCCTTATTGCACGCCCCGCTCGCGATCGGACCAGATGGCGAATGGCGCCCCGCCTACAGCCGGTTTGCCGGAACAGCCAGCGCAGTAGTCGTGACTTCGGCTTGGGAAGGCAGACCGCTCACGACCGCCCGGCTATCCAGAGACTTTGGCTTTACGGCTGCTTCGTATTTTCAGGACGCTCTGTGGACCGAGTTCGAGCCGGACCTGAAGCGGATGGGTCGGCGCTTCGCAGACCGGTTGCGCGGACACCACTAGTAACTTACCGGGCTGCCTGATGGGCGCGATCCTTTTCGTTCTCAGCACAGAAGTACTCCAAGATGTCGGAGTCGGGTATCAACTGATGCGTGATCTTGATGCTGAACGGTTTGGTGTACATCTTGGGATCGTCAAATGTCATTTGCACGTCCAGATGACCGAAGTCGCGGCGATGGTAACGCTCCACCAAGTGCATCGCTTCACTGCGCGGATGGCCGAGCACATCGAGCCAGGCCTTGTCATTGAATCCGACGGTGTCCACCACCAGCGTGTCGCCCTCCCATTTACCAGTGGAGTAACCTAGCCACGATGGCTGCGGATCCGTGGGAAGCTTGCGCCCGTCCGTGTAGATCTGGCGATGTGCATTATCCACTTCGAGCAGGATCACGATCAGGCCCGGAGTCTGAACGATCTTGTGGACCTCGGAAACCAGTGAGGAAATCGGAATGCCGAGCGGCAGGCAGTCTATTCCTGGATCTCTCACGTCTCCTTGCGCGCGTTTCGCGAACAAAGCCGCCGCCTCCGGCCGCATCGGCGCTTCTTCAGGTTTGAAGTCCAGAAGAATATTGATAGCGTACTTCGAAATGGTATCGAGCTCCATGCCAGGGACGCTGGTGGCATCGGCTGCTTTGATCAGATCAGCACCGAGTAACCGCACCATCT
>JAICXC010000097.1 GCA_025980665.1 Bryobacteraceae bacterium | reverse complement strand
TTTTAAGTCCCTTGCGTCTGCCAGTTTCGCCACCCGGGCGTTGTTGAAAAGTTTGAACTTATTATCCCACTGCCGGGTAGGTCGTCAGGAGCGGAAGGCTTGTCAACTTCCCTCGCAATTTCCACTTCGTGGCCGTTGGACGGCCCGATATCGGATGTAGCGTACTTCACACCGATGCGATGTGACGTGCGCGTTGAACCTATCGCGGGCCGCTATGTAAGCGATTCGAGCGATCTCAGCCAGCTTGTGGGCTTTCTCGAAGTCCTTGGGCATCGCGCCGATGGCTAAGTCTTCGAGGGTATTCACTCCATCCCGATAAACGCGCAGATCCGCGCGCATTCGAGCCTTTAAGATCTCGTGAGTCTTGCACTCGAGAATTTCCCTCGGCTGCACAGAAACATGGTGATACCTGGCGGTCATTTTCGTTTCGCGGCGCGCCCGAGCTGCTTGGTTCCCAGACTTAAGAACACCCAAGCCCACGCATGCCCACTCGTTTTATCGGAGGGAGCCGGACGGACTATAGGTAGTAGGCAAGAACTGCTGTTAGCGGTATGACTAGGACTCGGCCGCTAGCTCGCGTCCTGGATCGGCTGGTTTTCGCCCTGGAATCAACCCGCACACATCTGCCGCCAGCGCGGAGAACCAAAGCAACAGCAAAACCGGGGTGATCCGCCCTACTGGACCGTCGGCCATCAGCAGGAAGTACGGAAACGGTGTCAGCATTATGATACTGAGCTGCCGCACGAAGCTCGATTGGGGCTGCACAAAAAGGGGTATCAAAAGCAGCAACGCGTAATCCTGAATATAAGTGTGCCGCACCACCAGGAGACCCCCAAGGATGCAAAGCGTGAACGCTGCTGGAAAACTCTTCGCGCGCCGGCACAAGTAGGTCGTCAACCCTCCGACCGCCAGCGTCAGGGCGATTTCGACAGAAACCAGACTTCCTGCGATGCCCGCTATGTTCGGCGGGACATAGGGTGTCGGATGCAGCGCCGGATTGCTTAGGAATCTCGCGTACTCCAGAGGCCAGCGCCACCCCGCGACGGCGAAACTCGCGGCGAGTTCCAGCGCCACGCCCACTGCTGCGGATGTCGCGAATCGCCATTTACGGTGCATCAGCAAGGCGAGTGGAGTGAATACGAACAGATGGAATTTGATGGTGCATAGCGCCAGACACAAGCCCGCCAACCAGGGGCGCTCGGCTTCATCCAGGCAGACTGCGGCCGCGCTCAGAGCCAGCACGATCATCACATCCTGGCCGTTGGCAAAGCTGGTCAGTACGGGAATTGAGATAAGGAGATACCAGGGAACGGCGCGCGATCTCTTCCGGCTTACGAACGCGAACACCAAGGTCGCGGCCAGGCACACGCTCTGGAAAATCAGATAAGCAGCGTGATACGGCAACTTCGCCAGCGGCTTGAGGAGCGCTGCGTAGTAGGGTGGGCGGAGATATTGAACCGCCGGCATCCAGTAACCCAGATGCTCGTTTACCACTCGATTTGCGGACGATGAATAGAGATCGAAGGTTCCGGCCAGTACCGCGCCGGTGTAAAAGGCCATGAAGTCGTTGTGACCGGCCCACACCCGCTGCCAGGGAAGCGCGGTGGCCCATAACGCCATCGCGGCGAGGCAAAGTACAAAGGCTGCGCGCCGGGCATACATCGGTAACTCTTTAATCGGCTGAATTAGCCCGAACCTAAAGACCTGCAGCGGTCGTCGCACTTGGATTCGTCGGGCCGCCCAGGCGATTGAGGATAGGATGAGCCGAGAGCCAAGGTTTGGGTTAAACTAAGGGGACCGCCCGTATCGATTCTAGAGGTACACCTTTTGCGTATTTTCGTTCTAGCTCTGCTTGCGATGTTTTCTTTCGTTGCCGTTCCAAAAACTTTCTCCGCGATTCCTGACGGCCACCTGCGGCTTTACCATACTCATACCGGCGAACATCTGGATATTGTGTATCGCCATGGCGATACATATATCCCCGCCGCGCTGGCGAAGCTGGATCATTTCCTCCGCGATCACCGCACGGGAGAGGTGCATCATTACGATCCACGGGTTTTCGATGTCCTGCGGGATGCGGAACAGGCCGTCGGCCGTGCGGACGCCGAAATCCATATCATTTGCGGTTATCGGGCGCCTGAAAGCAACGAATACCTGCGTACCCACACGTCCGGCGTCGCCAAGCACAGCCTGCATATGCAGGCCGAAGCGATCGATGTTCGTCTTCCCGGGACGCCGACCTTGAAGTTCCGGAACGCCGCCATGGCTCTCGCGCGCGGCGGCGTGGGATATTATCCGGCTTCCGATTTCGTTCACGTGGACGTAGGTCCGGTTCGACGCTGGTAGTCTGAGACTCTCGCCCGCTTAATGGCCAAGAAGCTCGCGATCACGATTTCCGGCGCCGTGTCGTTAGGGAGCTATGAATCCGGCGTTATCTATGAAGTGCTGGATGCGCTTGCCCAACATAACCAGTGGGCCGATACCAACAGCCTGCCGGACCAGCGCATCGAGATAGATGTGCTCACGGGTGCTTCTGCGGGTGGCATGACTGTCGCCATGCTGGCGCAGCATCTGCTGTATGACGGCTCCTCGCTCAGACAGGCCTACAATAATCCTCTCTATAACGCTTGGGTTTCGGACGTGGATATTACGGGATTGCTGGCACGAGATCCGACGGAGGACGTTACCCATTCGGTCCTCTCGACCGATTTCGTGGTCAAAATATCGGATAGATACGTCTTGGGACGGTATAACGATCAGCCGCAGCCTCCCCCCGCTGCTGAGCCGCACCCCGCGTTAGCCCCAGACTTGAAACTGCAACTTGGGCTGGCTCTATCGAACCTGAACGGCGTCGACTATTACCGCTCGACGCTCAGCGGAGGTCAATTTATATACACGCGCCATGAGGATCAGTTTGTGCGCACTATTGACCAGGGTACCGACGACCGGTTGGCGTTTTGGGACAGCATTCGTTCTGCGGCTGTCGCTTGTGGCGCTTTTCCGATTGCGTTTCGGGTGCAGGATTTGGTGAGGAACATCGTGGAATACACCAGTCCCTGGCTGGTTCGAAGTATCTGGGGCGGGAATCCGACCACGACGTTCACTTATACCGACGGCGGTGTCTTCCAGAACGAACCGCTGGGGATGGCCAAAAATTTGGTGGAACAGGTCCCGGGCGGACGCCTAAACGCCACGGAACGTGGGTACCTTTTTATCGCTCCGAAACCAAAGTCATCGAGTGAAGTGAAAAATTCGCCGGACCCGAATGTGGGTTTTAGCGCGGCTAATGCCGATTACAAGGAGCTGGCGCGCCGGTTGGCGAATTCGGTGGTCGGACAATCCGAGTTTCAGGATTGGTCGGTGGCTGAGGGCTATAACGATCAGATCCAATTGCTCAATGAACGCGCCGTCGAGTTGCAAGCGCTATTCCTGACGGGTACACTGACGCCCGCCATAACGACGCCGGTAACCGACATATTGCTTAAGGCGTTTTTTGCTGAAAACAAGCAGATCACGGCAGCATCCATCGCCAACCTGGATGCGGCCCGTCTACGATTGCGGCGGCAGTACGCGACTGAATACGCCCAACTGAGCGCACAGGCCGTGGCCGACGCGTGGCTGGATACTGTGTTGGTGCTGGAACTCGCCGCAAGACTCCACGATAAGGAAGAGATGCTGATTTATGATTTTGTAGCCGTGCCGGAACAATTGGCCAGCAATGGGCTGCTGGCCTTCGAAGGATTCTTTGATGTCAGTTATCGCAAACACGATTATGACTATGGGCGCAGTATGGGTCAACAGCAATTGGCCAAATACAAGGCGCAGCCCGGCAGCGTTTTTTCCAATCTGCACTGGACGCCAAAACCGATCGATCCCATTGATCCGAGCCTGAACAATATTCAGATGGAACAAGTGGATGAGATCAAGCGCCAAGAGGTTTACGATCAGATCCGGGACGCAGCCGACGAGCTGCTGCGGGAATTGAGCGTCAATCTATTAGTTCGCAAAGCGCTTTTGTTGTTTTTCGTCGACGGTCAAGTTAAAAAACTGCTGGCCCTTTGAGCCCTGGTTCGCTCTGGAGCGTTCGGCTGGCCGCGGTTGCTACAATGGGCTTGTCGCGGAGAGGTGGCAGAGTGGTCGATTGCGGCGGTCTCGAAAACCGTTGAACCTTTACGGGTTCCGGGAGTTCGAATCTCCCCCTCTCCGCCATCCTGACTCCCACTCCCAGCGGTTTTTCCAGTACAGTTGAAGGATGGCTTTTTGCGCTAGCTGCGGAGCTGAAGTTCAGGGAAAATTCTGCGCCAAATGTGGAGCACCATCGGGAGCTCCAGCGGCCAGTGCGGCTGTTCCTCCTCCGCCGGGACCGTCATTCGCGCCCCCATCGTCCGCGCCCGCCTCGGCAGGCATGGATGAGAACGTCGCCGCGGCGCTGTGCTATCTTCTCGGCGTCCTCACCGGCATTCTGTTTCTGGTTCTCGAGCCTTACAACCGCAACCCGGTCATCCGGTTCCACGCGTTCCAGTCGATCTTCGTCTGGATCGCCGCCATCGTCATCGGTATGGCCGTCTCGGTGCTTGCCTACCCCATCGCGGCGCTACCGTTCATCGGCTGGCTCATCGATATCCTGCTGTGGATGGTCTTCTCGCTGGGAGTAGTGGGGCTTTGGTTGTTCTTAATGTACAAAGCGTACAATAAGGAGCGATTCGTGGTCCCGGTAGTCGGCCCCTTGGCTGAAAAGCAGGCGCGATCGTAAGCGCCGCTGAGTTTTATCAAAGATGTACCTTGGTCGTACGCTCCCCGTCTTTCTCTTTCTCGCAGTCACGGCTGCCTATGCGCAGGACTTGAAGGTCGACGTTCTCGACTTTTACGGTTTGCGTAAAGTCTCCGAATCCCAGGTTCGCAAAGCTCTGGGGATTCGCGAAGGAGACCGGATGCCGCCTTCCAAGGGCGATGCCGAGGCCAAGATAGACCAGATTCCGGGCGTTGTCGAATCGCATCTGGAAGCCGTGTGTTGCGATAACGGCCAGACCATTCTTTACGTCGGAATCGAGGAGCGCGGCGCTCCGCATTTCGACTTGCGCGAACCGCCGGACGGAGAAGCAGTTCTACCGGACGAGATCGTTGGTACGTATAGCCGGTTCCTTGAGGCTGCGCAGGCTGCATCCCGTCGTGGCTCTATCGGCGAGGACCTCACTCACGGACATCCTCTGATGGCGGACGCCCAGGCTCGCGCGATACAGGAGATGTTTCCCGCGCTGGTCGACCAAAATTTGGACAAGGTCCGTGCAGTGTTGCGTGCTTCCGGCGACGAAGCGCAGCGCGCCATGGCTGCGTACGTTCTGGTCTATGCCACGCGCAAGAAGGATATCGTCAACGATCTTCAGTATGGTCTGAAGGACGCCGACGCGGGCGTGCGTAATAACGCGGCGCGCAGCCTGGTGGCGCTGAGCGTGCTCGCTAAGCTCGATCCCTCGTCGGAAATCAATATTTCCCCCACCTGGTTCATCGAGATGCTCAATTCACTGTCCTGGTCGGATCGTAACCGCGCGCTGTGGGCGCTCCAGACCTTGACCGATAGCCGCGATCCGCTGGTCCTGGATCAATTGCGCACCAGGGCACTGGATGCGTTGATCGATATGGCCCGTTGGAAAACCTTGAGCCATGCTCTGCCCGCGTTCATCCTGCTGGGTCGCGTCGCCGGGATACCCGAGCCGGAGATCCAAGCCGCGTGGACTCGCGGGGATCGCGACACGGTAATCGCCGCGGCGAAAAAGAAAGCAAAGTAGAGCTAATCTTGGGTCCGTCTTTGCTCGCACTGGCAGCAGTCGCTGCAGCGCTGGCATTTTGC
Source organism: Bryobacteraceae bacterium (assembly GCA_025980665.1). Classification (GTDB taxonomy): domain Bacteria; phylum Acidobacteriota; class Terriglobia; order Bryobacterales; family Bryobacteraceae; genus Palsa-187. Next base: position 14,780 of record JAICXC010000097.1, on the reverse strand, counting down.
GCAGCGATGATTTTCGCAGGTGTCCTTGGTGCAATAAACGCAGATCTCGGTGGAAGGCTCTCCACAGATGCTGCATGCGAAGGCGATGGTCTCACTCACGGTTCTGGTCTCCTACTTCGCCTTGGCGTTTCTCTTGGCCGGGGTCGTGGGATGTGACGCGTTCTGGTCTTCCCGGCAGCGTTGCGCTTCCCGATCCATCACTGCGAGCTGCTGCTCATTTTGCGCCGCCAGGTCTGTAATGTACTCGCGGAGCTGATCGCGTTGTGTCGCGTGCACGCCTACCGCTTCCGCGATCTGTTCCCCGGCTGCCGGACTCTGATATTTGCGCGCGCCTTCGGCGAGCGATGTCAGCCGCCACTCTACTGCCTGCAAGCGGAAATACAAATCCAGCGCGGCCGTCATCTTCTCCGGCTGTTTCTCCAAAGCGCGAGCCGTCTGATCGAGATAATCCAGCTCCTGCTGCGCACTTTGCCATTGCGCGACGAAAGCTGCCGGAGCGCCTTGTTCCACCCAGGCTTGGGGAGTCAGCTGCGCCAGCACCGGCTTCAACTTGTCCACCTGCGCGGTCAGCTCCGCGACGCTTTTTGAAACATCCCAGGAAGCCGGAACACTGGGGGCCGCTTGCCCCCACAAAGAAATCGAGACCAGCGCGAAGCACAGTAGGAAAGACTTCATAGGCCTACCCGCTAGTGTCGCATGGGCGCGTGGCGCGAGCCTTCAGGTCTGCCGTCCGTGATTTAAGGAAGCCCAGGCAACGAAGCCGGTGGAGGAGGAGGGGGCGGCGGAGGAGCAGCCGGGGGAGTCTTCCCGCCTGAGTCGCCAATACCAACGTTGCCGCCGCCACCGCCCGGAAGAGTAATCTTGCCAGGTCCGCTCGAACGTCCAACGATCGCGATCACATTGACCACAATTCGCAATGCCTGTCTTGCGGCGTTGCCTTTGTCCATTCGCTGGGCGATCGGCTCGTCTCGATACACTCGGAAAACTTCCCCGGCGTTCAAGACGGCGGCGTTTCCACTGAGCAGCGCATGGCGTACTTCCACGGTGCCGTCCTCGACCTCTACAGTTGTCGCCTCGCTATCGTCATCCACGGTGACATCGAAGGTAGTGCCGCGCACGGAAATTACCGCCACCGGCGTCAAGACGCGATTCGGATTGGGAGTCGTGCCGAGATGTTCGATGTGGACTCGCACTTTGCCGAGGAACACATCGATGAGATCCCGCCAATTCCCCGGATTCTGCCGGAACACGAACGTGGAATTCGGATAAACTTCAATCGTGCTGCCGTCCGACACCTGCAGCAGCGCGTGTCCATCCGAGCCGGTCACGATCCTCTGCGTCACCTGGATGTTATCGCCTACCGAAAGCGCCCACGGCTGGAAATCCTTCATAACCGAAACTTGTCCGGTTAACGTCACAACCTTTGCGGCGTAATTGCCTGCATCGGAAGGAAGGAATTGGCCCAGACACACTACAGCTGTCGTCGCCATGAGAAGCGACAACCTCGCCGTCGCGGATCGTAGGACCCTCATCATCTACCCCAAAAACATCGGCAAAAACCGCGTAAACCTCACCCCTGAGCCTGGGAGCGCCAAGCTCAGGCATGGAGCTAGTCTACCATCAAAAGTGCATTTGCAAGCGCGGCTCCGAATGGATTTTTATGACCCTGAGGGTACTGAAATCAGTAGTTTCGGGTCTTCTCAGCCGATAGGTTAAGGGTACAATGGACTCGTTCCATGAGTAACAAAGCCACACTAGGTGCCGGGCTCGTGGCCATCGCTCTGGCCTCTGCCGCCGCAGGGCAGACTTCCGAGTGGAGGCGTGTGGGCAATGCTGCCATGGACTTGGAGCTAGCGGGCTTGGCTACGGGGCCGGTCGATCGCGTGTTGTACTCCGCTGCCGGCAATCAGCTTCTGATCCGGACGCTTTCCGGTAAACTGTTTGAAACCAAGGACTTCGACCAATGGGTTGCCGCTCCCGCAAATCTGATCCTACCGCCGGCGGCGCAGGGCCAAACGGTAAGTCTTCCCGAAAATGGCGCGCAGGTTCGCAATCCTATGGCGTCGAGTCTCCGGGTGTATGCTTTTGGCAAGTTCGTGTATCGGTCCGACAACGGCGGCAAGAACTGGGAGAATCTGACGGCGTTCCGCGGTCTTTCGATTGTCGGGAACAACATTCGCGACCTGGCCGTCTCGCCTTCTAATGAAGATGAAATTGTCGTGGCCGGATCAGCCGGAGTTTTTCGTTCCCTGGATGGCGGGCGTTCCTGGAGCAGCCTCAACGAGAACCTGCCGAATCTTCCGTCGCCTCACATCCGGAATCTTCCCGAAGGTCCGCAGGGAGCGCAAGTCGAATTGCCTGGCGCGATGGTGGTCGAGTGGCAACCGGGCGAACGTCAAGCTTGGCGGCCTGCCGACAACACCCAAGCGGCCGGAGAACTGTTCTACCGTCAGATTTTGAGCGGCACGCGCGGCGCTGATGTGACAGCGCTTGCAACCGGCCAGCAGTACATCTATACGGGGATGGCGGACGGCCGCATCCTCGTATCCGCCGATGGCGGAAACACTACGCTACCTGAGAGGCGTATCGGACAAAGCGGGGCGGTGACCGCTTTCTGGGTGAATCCTGCCGATCCTCGCATCGCTCTCGCGGCGCTCGCCACACACGCCCATGGAGCCGAGGGAATCCCGCCGCGCCTGCTCCACACCATTGATGGCGGCCTGTCCTGGGACGATATTTCCGCGGATCTTCCGGACGTCACGGTACACGGAGTCACTGCGGATCCCACAGGCAACGCCGTTTACGTCGCTACCGACCAGGGCGTCTACTTCGCTCGGGCAAATCTAGATGTTTTGAGCGTTGTGCCTCCCTCCTGGATAAAGCTGACGGGCTTGCCCCAGAGCTTATCGAATACACCGGCCACCGATGTGAAGCTCGACTCCAGTGCGATTCAATTGTGGGTTGCTTTCGAAGGCTACGGCCTATACCAAACCATGGCGCCCCACCGCGCGGGCGATCCCCGGCTCATCACATCCGCCGGTCTGATGGCGCGCGCGGCCGCGCCTGGAACTCTGTTCAGCGTCGAAGGCACTCGCGTGAATTCCGCCAATGCGGGCGGCCTTCCAGTTCCTGTGCTGTTCTCGACCGATACCGGTTCGCAGATTCAAATTCCTTTCGAAATGCGTGGCGATTCGCTCGCGCTGGCCATTGACGGTCCGGCCGGAGCGCGCGTGCTTCCGGCGGTGCCCGTGGTTTCCGCCGCGCCCGCCATTCAACTGGATCCGCTAGATGGCGCGCCCTTGCTGCTGGATGCTGACAATGGAGTGCTGCTTGACGCGATGCATCCGGCGCATTCGCACGCGCGTCTCCAGATCCTGGCAACCGGGCTAGGTCAGGTGCAGCCGGCCTGGCCGACCGGTCTTCCCGCTCCGTCTGATGTTCCCCATACCGTCGCGGCTCCTGTCCGGGCGCTGCTCGATCGCAATCCAGTGCAAGTCACCCGCGCGATTCTATATCCCAACTACATCGGAATGTATCTGGTGGAAATAGAGATTCCCAACATCGTCAATTATGGGCCCGCCGAGCTGTACATCGAAGTGGATGGCCAGCCGAGCAATCGCGTCAGGGTATATATTGAACCTTAATGTTCCATGCGATGCGCACTACCTTTGTTCTGCTCGCACTTTCCATTTCCAGCCTGCTTCTGTTGCCCGCCCAGCAGCCTAAAGACGATCAGCTTGCGCCCTACTATCCGACTCCCCAGACCGTAGTCGATAAGATGCTGCAACTGGGCGGCCTGAAAGCCGGTGAGAAAATGTTCGATCTCGGGTCGGGCGACGGCCGTATCGTAGTCATGGCGGCCCAGAAATACAAAGCCGATGCCACTGGAGTCGAGTTGAACGATTCGCTGGTTCGCCAAAGCATGGAGCGCATCAAGACGCTGGGGCTGACGTCCAGCGCGCGTGTGATCCATGGCGATCTTCTTCAACAGGATTACTCTTCGGCCGATCTTCTTACTGTGTACTTGCTCCCAGTTGGGAATGAACTGGTGACTCCGATTCTCGAAAAGCAGCTCAAAAAAGGCGCGCGCATCGTGGCGCACGATTTTGAGTTCGCAGCCTGGAAGCCGGTCCAGAGCGTGAGCATTGATGACGACGGCGAGGGGCGCAGCCATCATTTGTATCTCTACCGCCGGTAACATGGTGTAAGTCGAGATGGTCCCTTATCGCGGGCGGCTGGCTCTCCGCATTGCGCGCTTGGTGCTGGCTGTGGCGTGTGCGGCGGCCTACGTTCGAACCGCCGGTTTCGGCCAGAACTGGGTCACAGCGCTGATCGCTGCCTACACCGTGTATTCGCTCGGCGCTATGTTCGCCGTAAGCTACGAAACCCCGATTCGCGCGGCTACCGCGATCGTGGCGGACGCCACCAACTTCGCTATCTGGACCTGGCAGGCTCCCGGAGATTGGCAACCTGCTCTGGCCTGCGGCTATCTGCTGGGGTCCACAGTGCTCCTGCACGATCTGGTGCGCGCCGCCATTACCTTCGCGGCAGTGCTTTTCATCGCGCTCATTCTTCCCGCGGGGCGTAACGGGAATCTGGTGTGGACGGTGATTGCCGTCGGTGGCGCGGCCGCTGCCGTGGGCTTCTATAAACACTATCTCGAAGAGCGCATGTCGACGACGTTGCGCCACAACGTGATGATCCGGTCGCAGTCGCAGCTTGCGCGGGAAGCCGAGCGCCAGCGCATCGCCGCCGATTTTCACGACGGCCCGCTGCAGAGCTTCATCAGCTTTCAGATGCGCCTGGAGGTGATCCGCAAACTGATGCAGCGCGATGTCGAAGCCGGCACCCGCGAGCTCCAGCAATTGCAGGAATTGTGCCAGTCGCAGGTGGCCGATCTTCGCGGCTTCGTACGCAGCATGCGGCCCGCGGATGAAGGAATGGGATTGGCCGCTTCTATCAGCCGTATGGCCGAGCTATTCCAGCGAGATTCGGGCATTGCGACCACGTTTTCGGGAAGCGATCTGCACGATCCGGCGGATACTCAGGTCTCGCTCGAGGTGCTGCAAATCGTCCGCGAGGCGCTAAACAACATCTTGAAGCATTCCGGTGCCACCCGTGTGGCCATCTCTGCGGCACGCGTCGATCATGATCTGCAAATCTCGGTGGAAGACAACGGAGAAGGGTTCCCGTTTACCGGTTCATTTTCGCTGGAAGAATTGGAGCTGCTGCGCCTGGGTCCCAGCAGCATCAAGCGTCGCGTGAAGGTGCTCGAAGGCGACCTGGCACTCGAATCCGGGCCGGCCCGCGGCTCCAAGCTCGCCATTCGCGTGCCTCTTTAAAATGCGGATCGCCCAGGCGCTTGCGTTCCTGCTGTTTCTCACCGGCTGCGGGCGCTATGCGGATTTCACTCTGCCGGCTCCTGAAGGCACGGGCCCTCACGCGCCATTTGTATGGGAAGCGAGTCCGGACCCGGTTTTTCAACGCGGCGATTTATCCGATGTGTTGAATCCCTCTGTGGTGCGTTTTCAGGGCGCTTATTGGAATCTCTATTCAGAATTCGATGGCAAGGCTTGGCACACGGCCGCCGCGACATCCTCCGACGGACTCGCGTGGACGCATCAAGGCCGAGTGCTTTCTCCGCGAGTATCGGAGGGATCGTACATCGCTGCCAACGGCTCTGCGCTTGTGGTGGGAGAGGAGCTTCTCTACTGGTATGAAATCGGCTATCCGTTGCGAATCGCTCTCGCACGCTCGCGCGATGGGAAGAATTGGACGCGGCATAGCGAACCTGTGGTCCCGCTCGGTCCACGCGGCAGTTTCGACGAGCGGGCGGTCGCCGATCCGTATGTAATCCGTGCCGCTGGGAACTTCTATATGTTCTACCTGGGCCAGGACCGCGCCCGCCGCCAGAGCCTCGGCATCGCGCGTTCCACCGACGGCGTGATCTGGGAAAAGCTGCGCACGAATCCGATTCTTGAGCCCGGCGGACCCGGAGCGTTCGACGAAAACGGCCTGGGCGAGCCCTCCGTATGGACCTCAGGCGGCCAGTGGTGGATGCTCTACCGCGGTCGCGACAAGAAGGAACAGCGCCGCCTGGGCCTAGCTCGATCCACCGATGGTGTCCGTTGGGAACGCGTTCCGAACTTCCTCATATCCGGATCGAACTCATGGGACAGTCAGGTGATTTGCGACCCGAGCGTGGAACCGATGCCGGACGGCACGATCCGTGTCTGGTTTGGCGGAGGCGACGTGGCGCGGCCCGATCAAGGTATCCACGGCCAGATCGGTGTCGGTGTTCTACGCGGAAATGTTTCAATCCCGTAACCGTACAACCCGTGTAACTTCCTGAAACGGCACCAAATTGGAGTAGCCAGATACCGAACCTTTTGGCTGGACGTTGCGTCTAATTGATATGGGTCTTCGGCCAGAGGTGTTCGTCGAGTATCGAAGTGCGTTTGCCGAGTTTGCGAAAAAGGCCCGACAGGCCAGGTCTTTGATGGCTGCGTCGAATCCTGATTGGCAAGCTATTGACGCGGCTTTGATAGCTTTAGAGAAGGCGCGCGTAAACTACAATCATCACCGTGATGTCCTGGCCCAGAAGCTCCTGAGCTTCTCAGTTCGCCCGGCATCCGATTCGATCCAGCTCGAGGCGAATCGAGTAAGAGAGATTGCCGAGCTACGGTGGGAACTGGCCGGCAAGCCTAACGGCACGGACGAGGAAAACTGGTTCCGTGCCGAAGATATAGTTCGGCGTGCTACGGCAGCCTGAAATTTACGTGGCGATTCGAAGGGAAGTGCGATTCTCGCACCTCATTATTTTTTCTTCTTGCCTACCGCACTGATCTTGGAGACGACAATGCTGTCGCCCTTAAGATCGCCTGTGACGTCGACCATCTGACCGGCCCGTTGTTGGAGCGCGGGCAGACTCTGGTTTTCTATCTGGAACACCTTGCCGTCGCTCACCAGGACGTATTTGCTTCCCGCCTTCACGCAAGCCAGGGTGCAATCCCGGTCCGTTTTCAGGTCCTTATGCTCACCCATCATCTTGGCGTGACTCGCGCCGCATGCGCTATCGGAAATCTCTCCGGTCCAACTGGCGCCGTACATCGAGGCAGCGCAAAAGGCCAAAAGAACAGCTGTTTTGATCATGGAAAACTTCTCCTTCGTTAAGAGATCCACGATGAAAAAGAATGTTTCAGAAAAACTGCCGCGCGACGGCTGCCCTGCCTGAAACTATTCGCGTTTGGCGACCTGAAGCTGGCTGAGGGATTCCGCGTAGGCGGCGATACCCTTATAAAGCGCCTCGGCAATCTTCTGGCGGTGATCGGTCCTGCGCATCAGTGCTTCGTCGTTGGAATTCGTCAGGAATCCGATTTCCGCCAACACGCTGGGCATCTGTGCGCCGATCAGCACCATGAACGGAGCTTTCTTGATGCCTCGGTTCTTGGTGGCGGCGCCGGCTTTGGTCAGCGTGTACAACGACGCCTGAAGATGTGAGGCGAACTCGCGCGACTCGTCGATCTTGTCTTTGAGCGCGATCTTCTCCAGGACGTCTTTCAAGTCGAAGATCGAACTCTCTGCCGATGCGTTCTCGCGCGCTGCGAGGTCCAGGGCGCTTCGGGAGGTAGTGAAGTTTAGATAATACGTCTCGACGCCGGTTACCGATTTCACCGGCGAAGAGTTGGCGTGGATCGAGAGGAATAGATCCGCCTTGGCTTCGTTGGCGATCTTGGTACGCCCTTCGAGTGAAACGTAGGTATCGTCTGTACGCGTGAGCACAACCTCGCTGCCCAGCCGGTCCTCGATCAGCGCGGCAAGCCGCTGCGATACATCCAGCACCAAATCCTTTTCTGTCAGGCCGGAAGGTCCGTGCGTGCCGGCGTCGTGACCACCGTGGCCCGGATCGAGCACCACGCGTCCCAACTTCAGGCCCAATGCACGCGTCAGCGTCCGGTCCCCGCCGGCATTGCGCGCCGCCGGTTTTGGCTGGGGCAGATCGGGTTTGCGCGGAGTTGTCGCTACTGGGATTGGAATTGCCACGGGCCGGCTGATAGCTGTGAGCACGGCTGGTGAAGGCAGAGTTTTCGCGACGATTGGGGGTTCCGCCAGAACGGGCGGAGCTTGCAACGGCATGGGCGGCTCTTCTGTTGCGGTCACTGCCGGCGTTGCCGCCGAGGTTTTCGCACCTTTGGCGTGAAGTTCGACTATCAGGCGCTCGGGGTTGGAGAGTTGCGAGGCGGTGAAATCGGCTCCCTGCTCCAGATCGAGCACGATCCGCGTGGTTCCCGGCTGGGTTTCAGCAATGCGGATCTGCTTAAGCAGATGATCGCCCACCGGGATGGTCTTCTGCGCCATTGCCGGACGCGAACTTTGTACGTCAAAGAACAGGCGCGGAGGATTATCCAGATTATCGGACTTGTATTTGAATTCGCCGGAAACTTCCACGGCGACGCGGGTGATGTCGCCGGCGGACCAGAAACGAACGGCCGTGACTCTATTCGAGGTCTGGCCGAAGCACACGCCTAGCGCGACCGCGAAAAAGCTCAACACTATCGCGCGCAATCGGTTACTACTGCGCGTTCCTAAGATGCAACCTGCCTTCGGCATCGACAAACGGCTCCAGTTTCGGGCGTATTTCCTCCGTCACCCCAACTGGCGGAACGGCAGGCTCCGCCAAGTGCTGCGCGGCTGCCTTTTTCGCTGCTCCGTACTGCTCGCCGACCCGGTTCACGTAATCCTGGGTTTCCGGATACGGCGGAATCCACTTGTATCTCTGCACAGCGCCGGGCCCGGCGTTATAAGCCGCCAGTGCCAGGCGATCATCCTTATACAGGTCTTGTAAATACTTAAGATAGCGCACTCCGGCCTCAATGTTCTGGCGCGGATCGAAACTGTCGTTCACCCCCAGGCCGCGCGCGGTCGGCGGCATCAACTGCATCAAGCCCTGGGCGCCCTTGGGCGAAACGGCGTAGGGGTTATAGTTGCTCTCCACCTGGATGATGGAATGCACCAGAAGGGGATCGACATGGTTGTCACGCGCGGCCTTCTCAACCATCTCGGAGATGTTAATCGAGGGTTCGCGGCGTACCGGAGCCGCATCATTGGCAGGATTCTTCAGTGGGGCCACGCTGCGCACCAGTTTGCCAGTCCGACGGTCGGCGCGAACGACTAATGCCTTTTGAAAACCCGCTTGAGATGGGTTTTCCACAGCCGGGATATTCCCGGCGGCGGCTAGTCGGTTCATGGGGGAGGCGGCCAGCAGCATGGCGAATGCCGATATGAAACAAATATACACCTTTTTGTTTATCAACATGCTGGCTGCGATTGCTACTATCTTCTCATGCGGAGACTGCACGCCGCTTTGAGCGCGAGAGCCGTGGAACGGAAGCTGCGGGGCGTCTGCGTCCATCACGCACATCCGGTGCATGTTTTCAGATCGGCAGTTCAGTCTAAACTCTTCAAAATGCATCATTTTTCGGCCTTGCTAGGACTATCGGAGGTACCATGAGCGAGGCCTCCTCCCACTACATTGAGTTCGTCGACGTATATAAGACGTTCGATAAGCCGGTTTTAGTCGACGTGAGCTTTCATGTGGACGCTGGCGAGACCCTGGCTATCATCGGGCGCAGCGGAGTCGGTAAATCTGTGAGCCTGGGACACATCATGGGTTTTCTGAAGCCGGATCAGGGCCGCGTGCATGTGGCCTACTCCGATATAACGGATATGCCCGAAGCGGAACTACGTCGGATCCGCAAGAAGGTGACTATGGTATTCCAGTCGGGAGCGCTGTTCGATTCGCTCACAGTGGGGGAGAACATTCTGTTTTCGCTCGAAACCCGCGACGATTACAACGAGCAGAATAAGGAAGATGTAGTGCGGGGCTTGCTCAATCTGGTGGACTTGGGGGATACCGTAGACGTCTACCCGACCGACCTTTCGACCGGCCACAAGCGCGCCGTGGCCATCGCCCGAGCTCTGGCGGCACAGCCGGAATGCATTCTCTACGATGAGCCCACGACTATGGTGGATCCTATCATGAGCGATCATCTCATCGGGCTGATGCTCCGCTTAAAGAACCAGCTCCGGCTTACTGCCGTGGTTGTCACTCACGATCTGGACCTGATGCGCCGCGTCGCGGACAAGGTCGTCGTGCTATTTGAAGGCCGGTCGATTTACTTCGGGCCGGTAGCGGACCTCGATAAATCGGAGCATCCGCATATTAAGGAATTCCTCGCAATGGACCAGGTGGCCTGATCCCGGAACGCAGGCTTTGTTCAGAATTAATCGTAAATTCATGTTGACAAAATTTAACGGTTCCAGTAGCATCCCCTAAGGCCTCTCTATGCCACTTGGCATAGTTGCCCAAGGGGAAGAGTAAAAATGCGGATATTCCTGCTGCTGGTCCTCTGTATTTGCTCTGCGTTCGTGCTGTCTGCTCAGACAGCTCTCGGAACGATCACTGGTGTGGTTACCGACCAAACCGGGGCGGTTGTTGCCAACGCTCCCGTCGAAGCTAAGAACGTCGAAACGGGAGTGGTCACCAAGGCAGTCTCGACCGAAACGGGGAATTACACTCTCAGCCAGCTCGCGGTCGGCCGGTACGAAGTCTCCGTGACCGTGCAAGGGTTTAAGAAGTATAACCGCCAAGGGCTAACGCTTTCGGCGGCGCAAGTCATGCGCCTCGACGTCGGTTTGGAAGTCGGTTCCAACGCAGAAACCGTCACCGTCACAGCTGAATCGACATTGCTCAAGACGGAGAATTCCGAGTTGGCTCACAATGTCACGATTCGCCAGCTCGATAACCTGCCGATCTTGCCGGTGAACGGCGGCGGGGTGTCCGGATCTTCCAGTTCCGGGTTCCGCGACCCCTTTTCGCTGACCCAGCTTATACCTGGAACTGACTATTCAGCCAGCAACACGATCCGCGTGAATGGTCTTCCGAACGCCTCGGAGAATGTCCTGATCGAAGGACAGACCGGTGGGGCGGTCAACCAGGGCGCTAAGGGTTTTACGCACCAAACCCAGCCCAGCGTGGACGCGATCCAGGAAGTTGCCGTGCAGACCAGCAACTTCGCAGCGGAGTTTGGCCAGGTAGGTGGCGGCATCTTCAACGTCACTATGAGATCCGGTACCAACCAGTATCACGGCACCGTGTACGACTACGCAGTAAACGAGGCGCTAAATGCCGCCGCACCGTACTCCGGGCTGAAATCGGCCCAAAAGCGCCACGATTACGGTGGAACGCTCGGCGGACCCGTTCGCGTGCCCAAGTTATACAACGGAGCGAACAAGACATTCTTCTTTTTCAATTTTGAGCAGTATCGCGAAAATATACATGTCGCCAACACAGCGGGGACAGTTCCGACTGCTCTTGAGCGCGCCGGCGACTTCCGCCAGGCTCCCTGCTACACCGGTACCGTCATCAACCAGGCGTGCAATCCCGGCGATTACACGCCGAAATTTCTCACCACCGGCAGCGGCGCCTCGCAAACGAATTACGTGGATCCGCTGGGTCGAACCATCGCTGGCGGTACGATCTTCGATCCACGGTCTGAGCGGCAAGTTGCTTGTAACGCTGCCGCATTTCCGACCTCCACCTGCGCCAAGAGCGGCCAGAACGGGCAATTGTTCCTGGTTCGGGATCCCTTTACTAACAACGTCGTCCCGAGCAATCTTTTCGATCCGGTGGCACTCAGAATTCTGAATCTGGTTCCGCTTCCTACAGGCCCGACGGCTCAGGCCGGAATCCAGTTGAATGGCAACTATCAAAACAACTGGCTCAGCCATAGAACATCGCAAATTCCGTCGGTCAAGCTGGATCACCAGCTTAGTGCTAAGGGCCACTTGTCTCTTTACTGGGGGGACACCGTGACTGAATCGCAGTTCTCCTTCCCGAATGGCAATTCGGTCGGCTTACCCGAACCCATCGATCCTGCCCGCGGAACGTTCATTTATTCGCGAACTCTGAGGGGAAATTACGATCACACCCTCACGCCGACGATTCTCCTCCACATCGGAGTCGGCTTTAACTCAGAGAATTTCTGGGATAATCCGCCGGTGGAAAACTACAATGCCGCCGCGCCCCAGAGTTGCAGTTCGGGATCGACAGTTCCGGGATTGACGCAGACCTGCAAGGGAGGATTAGGCTGGAATTTCGCCGGCTTGGGCGGTTTGTTCCCGCAGTTCATTCCGACTCCGGAACCTCCCCTGGTTCCCATTCCCGTCACAGGCGGGATGACCAGCACGGGGCCAGCCGGCTCGATTCATAGCTCCGGCTTCACCGAGCACCGACCGTCCGCCAATGCAAATGCGAGCTGGGTGCGGGGAAACCACACTTACAAGCTTGGGATCGAAGGCTGGTATGCGCAGATTCCGACGCAGGACCTGGGCAATACCTCTGGCACATGGACCTTCGGCGGATCCACGGTCCAACCCGCTCTTCAGAGCGTGACGCTTTCGGGTGGCAGTCCCACCACAGGTTTCACCCTGGCTGACTTCCTGATGGGAAACTTGACGTCCGTTACGTTGGCGGTCCCCGCCGATTACAGCAATCGCAAGAAGCAGATCGGATTGTTCTTGCAGGACACCTGGAAAATCACCCGCAAGCTAACTTTCGACTATGGTCTGCGCTGGGATTATGGGACGTATGCGAAGGAACAGTATGGCCGAACCGCGAACTTCAGTCCCACCGTGCCCAATCCTTCCGCTGGGAACCACCCGGGAGCCCAGATCTTTGAATCCAATTGCAACTGCACCTTCGCGGACAATTACCCGTACGCGATTGGCCCAAGACTCGGCGTGGCCTATCAGATTAATTCCAAAACTGTAGTCCGGGGCGGTGTCGGAATCGTGTACAACACCACCGGCATTATCGGTGGCTCCGTGAACAGGAGTGGAAGCTCACCGGCCCTTAGTTTCGGACAGTACATCACGGACAACCGGCTTTCCCAAGGCCTGCCTTCCACGGTCGCGCCCACCTGGCCGTCCGAGAACCCCGCGCTTGGCCAAACTCCAGGCAGTATCGTGACCGCGCCGACCTTGCTCGATAGAAACGCCGGGCGGCCCATGCGTCAGTGGCAATGGAACGTAACTCTGCAACGCGAAATCACCCGCAATTTCGTGGTCGAAGCAGCCTACGTTGCCAACCGGGTGAACTGGCTATCTGCACCGCTCGTACCCGGCTATAACGACATGTCGGTCGAGCAGCTAAACAAGCTCGGGTTTACCATTCCGACTCCGACCAGCCCGAATTCAGCGGTAACGGCTGATGCCAGTCTTTTGCGCGCGCTATTTACGAATCTGAGTGCCACGCAAAAATCGACTTTGGTTGCACGAGGAATATCTTTGAATGGACCCTACAACGGATTCCCGGTGAGCGGGCTGAGTACCCAGGCTGTACGACAAGCTATCCGGCCTTTCCCGCAATACAGCAGCAGCATCGCCCCGTCAGGCGCTCCGGTAGGAAAGAGCTGGTATGACGCGCTGCAGTTAACCGTGACCAAGCGGCTCTCCCACGGTCTGTCGGTGAACGCCAATTACACCTATTCAAAGACGCTCGATCTGATCAGCACACCGGATATTTTCAATCCGCTTCTGGGTAAGGATCTGGCGGCAAGCGATCGTCCGCATCAGTTGAGAATTTCCGCCGATTACACCACTCCGCGGTTACACGACGGGGTTCTTGGACGGAACAAAATCATCGCTTACATCCTCTCTGATTGGGGGACCGGCTGGTTCCTGCAATACCAGAGCGCGGGCGCTATCGGACAGCCCAGTTCAAGCGGCACGGACCCAATCACCAATTACCTGAATCGTGGAACACTCGTCGCGAACCGCGCTAAGGATGCCAACGGAAACTATATTTCCCCGTGGGCTGTGAACTGGACAGACCTCGACGGGAAGGTCCATCCGGAGCCGATCGACATCAACTGCAAATGCTTCAATCCGCAGTACACCCAGGTGCTGAATCCGGCAGCATGGACGTCGGTGAACAACGGCGCCTGGTCAGATAGCTACGCCACTATCCGCGACTATCGTGGCATCCGCACGCCGCAGGAAAACGTCAACTTCAGCCGATCCTTCCGTTACAAAGAGCGCTTGAATTTCACCGTACGAGCGGAGTGGGCAAATGCCTTCAACCGATTGCGGCTTCCGGCTCCCTCCAGCGGCACCTTCGGTACTCCTCTGACTAAGGCCTCAAACGGGACTTATTCGGGCGGATTCGGGTCCATTGTAATTCCCGGTATCGGAACCGGGGGCGCGCGCACCGGCAATATCGTCCTGCGGCTACAGTTCTAGAGCGTTGCAGACTACAGCATCGCCGTCCCGAAAACGACGGCGGCGTTGCTGTGTTTTTGGTTTCTCGCAGGCGGGTGATGGAGTGCGATAAAATCAGTCTTGCCGTCCAGCTTGGTCGCTATTTACCCGGGATCGTTCGACCCGATTACTAATGGGCACCTGGATCTAATCGCCCGGAGTAGCCGCATGGCGGGACGTTTGATCGTGGCGGTGCTTCGTAACCAGTCCAAGCATCCATTATTCAGCGTAGAAGAGCGCTTGGAAATGATCGCGGAGGTGGTCAAGCCGTATCCCAACGTGGAGATCGCGGCGTTCGAGGGATTGCTGGTGGATTTTGCCGCTTCGCGCGGGGCGACCATGATCGTGCGGGGTATGCGGGCCGTCTCCGACTATGAATTGGAATGGGAGATGGCGCTGATGAACCGGCGGCTAAAGCCGGAGATCGAGACCGTGTTCCTGATGGCCGGCGAGGAGTACTC
>JAICXC010000044.1 GCA_025980665.1 Bryobacteraceae bacterium | reverse complement strand
GCCGCGAAGCCACCTTGAAAGCAGTGAAGGACGCCTGCTCGCGTCGTGGATGGATGCTGCTAGCGGCTCACGTCCGAGCCAGTCATGTGCATTCGGTGGTCGACGCGGACCGGACCGGAGCAGTGATGAGCGCGTTTAAAGCCTACGCTAGTAGGGTACTCAACGAATCGAAATGCGACGAGTCTGGTCGCCGCCGATGGGCTCGACACAAGTACTCGATATCTATGGACCGCCATGGAAATTTCTGCGGTGGTTCACTATGTAATCAGTTGCCAGGGTGATGCGATGGCTTTGCATGTAGCCGCGGTTCCTGTTAGAGAATGAGTCATGCGAGCAGACATCGTACCAGGCGCCGCGTTTCCCAATTATGAGTTAACCGATCACGCCGGCAAACGCCGCAAGCTCTCAGACCTGCAAGGGCCCGATCCGATGATCTTGGTGCTCAGCCGCGGGAGTTTCTGCCCGAAAGACCGGCGGCAGGCGGAAGGTCTGGTCCAGCTTCATCGCGAAATGGAGGTCGGGTACTGCCGCCTGGTCACCATCAGCACGGACAATCTGATCGAAACCAATGAGAACCGGACGGCCGTCGACGCGCACTGGCCGTTCTTGTCGGATGCGGGCCGCATTATCCAAAAGGATCTGGACATCGCCGAGTACACCGATCCTGGGCACAATCCCATGATCCCGCACACCATCGTCCTGGAGCCGGGGCTGATCGTCTTCAAGGTTTACAACGGCTATTGGTTCTTCGGCCGTCCGACCATCGAGGAGCTTCGGCAAGACCTGCGGGCTGTCCTAAAGAAATGCCGCCCGGACTGGGATATCACGAATCCGGAGATGAAAGCGGCTTGGGCACGGGGCGAAAAGGATCGTTTTTATCCTTACGGGAAGAGCTTGGCGAAAGTGCTCAGCGAGCAGGAGTAATATCCGTAGCCGCTCACTCACGTTCGAGGTTCAGTGCTAGGAGAATATTCCGATCTCGGAGAAGCCAATACGACGCATTCAACTTCTACTTAGTCGTCTTGGGAAACCACTCGCGAATCAAGTCCGCGAGCTTCAGGAAATCATCATATTTCGAGGGCTTGCAGAAATAAGCGTCAGCCCCATTCAGGATGACATCCTCCCGATCCTTGGCGGCAGTCGAGGTTGAAACCACAATGACCGACGCCCCCCGGCATCGATGACTTCGGCGCAGGTGCTGAAGAATCTGAATGCCATGTTTCTTAGGCAGATTAATGTCCAGGATCACTAAACTCGGGCAAGGCGCCGAATCGTCGCTGTCCGCGTTATCGAAAAAACGAGTGGCCTCTTCGCCATCTTTAACGATATGGATCGGGACCTTAATGCCACTAGCTTCAATGGTTTCGCGGATGAGGAAGACGTCGGCGGGGTTGTCTTCAACAACCAGAATGTGAGACTTACCCGCCGCCATCTCTTGATCGAGGGATGGTGAAGCGGAAGGCAGATCCTTGTCCGGGTTCGGAGTCGACCCAGATCCGGCCGTCATACTGCGCGACGATTCGCTGACAGATGGCCAGTCCGATCCCAGTGCCGGAGTATTCCTCATTGCTATGCAGGCGTTTGAACAGGCCAAATACTTTCTCCTTATATTCCGGTGCGATGCCGATGCCGTTGTCGGTGACGGCCATCGTCCATCCATCGCTCTGGCTTTCCGCGGCGACGTGAATCTCGGGCTTCCGCTCCGGGCTGCGGTACTTAATCGCGTTTCCGATAAGATTCTGGAACAATTGCTGGAGATGGGCA
Source organism: Bryobacteraceae bacterium (assembly GCA_025980665.1). Lineage (GTDB taxonomy): Bacteria > Acidobacteriota > Terriglobia > Bryobacterales > Bryobacteraceae > Palsa-187. The sequence continues at coordinate 35,594 of JAICXC010000044.1, read as the reverse complement.
GCGTGCATAGGTACCACCGGCAACGGCCCCGAGTCGATGCGAGCGCCGCTTTCCGCGATGGAGCCCGCTAGGCTTTCCAGAACAATCGTCAGCGTCGCATTCGCGTCGACCATTTCCGGTTCTTCGCGCTTCGAGATCTGAGTATAGGCGAGCAGGTCGCTTACTAACACTTCCATTCGCGTCGCGCCGGCACGCAAATGTCCGAGAAATTCCAGGGCTTGCCCGTCCAGCTTGCTGCTATAGCGCCGGGCCAGAAGCTCGCTGTAAATTTTGAGGCCGCGCAGGGGCTCTTGAAGATCGTGGCTGGCGGAAAAGGCGAATTGCTCCAGGTCCCGATTGGCGCGCAGGATTTCGGCCTCGGCACGCCGGCGCTCCGTGATATCTCGAGCGATTTTAGAGGCCCCTATAATATTCCCTCTAGCATTCCTTACCGGGGAAATGGTCAGTGAGATATCCAGCAGTGATCCATCTTTTCTGCGGCGGATTGTTTCAAAATGATCCACGCGCTCGCCTGCTTTCAGACGGGCAATAATTCGCGGCTCTTCCTGCTGCCGATCCGAAGGAATCAGCAGGGTGACCGGCCGGCCGATAATCTCTTCTGCGGTGTAGCCAAACAGTCGCTCCGCGCTCTTGTTCCAGCTGGTGATAGTGCCGTTCAAATCCTTGCTGATGATGGCATCGTCCGACGAATCGACAATCGCGCTGAGCAATAGTGCTGCTTGGGCCGCTTGGTTTTGCTCGAATTTTCGGGATGTGATGTCCACCAGCAAGTTGATCCCGTGGGTAATTCTCCCCTGCTCGTCGCGTAAGACTGCAGGATACGGCGTAAACCAGAACTGGGTCCCATCCGGCCGCTCCGCGAGGCATTCCATTCCTTCGACGATTTCACCGCCTTTGAGGGCGACGGCCAGGGGACATTGGTCATGGGGCAACGGCGTGCCGTCTGCCAGAAAAATTTTCCAGGTTACGCACCATTGGTCAACGCCAAGCTGCGGGGTGCGACCGGATAACTTGACCGCGGCGGCGTTAAAGTAGGTCAGACGGCCTTCCGCGTCCGTAAGATAAAGGGCCACGGGAAGCGCGTCGAGAATATCGCGACCCTCTTGATCAGCCCCATTCCTGAGGTGTATCAACGCCTTAAGCCCTTGCGCGGTCACTTTTTGTCTCCGGGAGGTCCAATGTTCACGGGCGGGACTTGACGCGCACCTCGCCCCTCCGGGTGGAGCACGTTTCGTACCACCAACCCTAACTCCAGCAGTTCATCGAGTGGAGGGCTTCGGAAAGCACAGCACGGCGGCGTCCACCCGGGCTTTTTGCTCGATCGCCGGGGATGAGAAAGACGTCGTCAGGATGAAAGGTGTTCCCGCATAATGCCGGGTGGACCGGAGCCGTTTGAGGACGGCCTCGCCATCGTGTTTCGGAAGGTGCATGTCGAGAATCAGCAAGTCGACCTGCGGCATTTTCGGATCGCTTTCAAGACTATCGATCCGAGCCAACGCTTTTTCTCCGTCGGTTAGGACGTGCAGGACGCAGTCTACATTATTGGTCTTGAGCGCTTCGCGCACCAGGGCAACGTCGGCGGGATTGTCTTCGGCTATAAGAATCTCAAAAGGTTGCGTCACGTCATCCTTAAGCCGACAATTCTAAAATCAACCCTTAAAGGTTCGCCGTACACCACCTACGAGTTCAACATCTTCTTGATCCCTGCCGTCGCCTGGCGCGTGCGCTGCGGATTCTCGATCAGCGCAAAGCGGACGTGTCCTTCGCCCATCGGTCCGAAGCCGATCCCCGGCGAAACCGCCACCAAAGCCGTCTCCAGCATCATCTTCGAGAACTCGAGCGAAGTCAGGTGCTTGTGTTTCTCAGGAAGCGGAGCCCACACGAACATGGTTCCCTTTGGAGGCTCGACCGGCCAGCCCGCCTGGTGCAAGCCTTGAATGAGGACGTCGCGGCGCTTCTGATACATCGCGCAGATCTTCTTGGTATCTTCCTCGCACTCGCGCAGAGCGATAATCGACGCGATCTGGATAGGCTGGAACACGCCGTAATCCAGATAGCTCTTGATCCGCGCCAGCGCGCCGATCATCTTGGGGTTACCAAGGCAAAAACCCACTCTCCAGCCCGCCATGTTGTAGCTCTTGGACATCGAGAAAATCTCGACGCCGACTTCTTTCGCGCCCTCGACCTGCATCATGCTGGGCGGTTTGTAGCCATCGAAGCCGAGATCGGCATATGCGAAATCGTGCACCACCATGGTGCCGTGATGCGCCGCTAGCCGGACGATTTCTTTAAAGAAGTCCAGATCCACGCACTGCGTTGTAGGATTGTGCGGGAACGAAATCAGGATCATCTTCGGCGCTTTGGACGACTTCTTATATAAGTCATTCAGGGACTGGAGAAAATCCGCGGGTGTCGGCATCGGGAGCAGGCAGGCGTGGCCTTCGGCCATGATGACGCCGTATTGGTGGATGGGGTAGCACGGGTTCGGCGAAACCACCGCGTCGCCCGGCCCGATCACAGCGAATAGCAGGTGCGCTAGTGCGTCCTTCGCCCCAATGGTAACGATAGCTTCGGTTTCCGGGTCGAACGAGACGCCGTAATTCTTCTGGTAGCGCTTGACGATTTCCTGGCGCAGATGAGGGATGCCCTTGGACATCGAGTAGCGATGGTTGCGCTGGTTGCGCGAGGCTTCCACCAGCTTGCTGACGATGGCGCGGGGGGTGGCGCCGTCGGGGTTTCCCATCCCCAAATCCACCACATCCAGTTGTGCCGCGCGTGCTTTGGCCTTCATCTCATTGATGACGGCGAACACATAGGGCGGAAGCTTCTGGATGCGATAGAACTCCTCATTTGGCTGCATTAGTTCCATTCTACGGCAGCGGCTCGTCGGGCCGCCGTGGCATCATGGAATTTGGTTCGCTCTCCTCTGCTCGCCATTTTCCTGATTGTCGCCGTAGACGTCCTCGGCCTGACGATCATGATCCCGTTGCTGCCGTTTTATGCGGAAAAGCTGGGCGCCAGCGCCGAGCAAGTGGGCTGGCTGATTGGGATTTACGCCCTTTGCCAGCTTTTTTCCGGTCCTCTGCTGGGCCGGATATCGGATCACACCGGGCGCAAGCCACTGCTGCTGGTGAGCCAGGCGGGAACTTTCATCGGATTCCTGATCACGGCGTTCGCACCATCGCTATGGATCTTGTTTGTGGCCCGTGCCATCGACGGGTCTACGGCCGGGAATCTTTCTCTCGCACAAGCGTACATCTCCGACGTCACGGAGCCCAAGGATCGCGCGAAATCGTTCGGTATCATTGGAATCGCCTTTGGGATGGGGTTTCTGATCGGGCCGGCGATTTCCGGTTTGCTCGCCAAATACGACTATCGATATCCGATCTTCGCCGCCGCGGCGATGTCGGCCACTAGCATTCTGACGACATATCTTCTGCTGCCGGCTGTGCAGCCGGCCGGGGCAGGGAAGGGCATCTCCGGACCTGGCGGCAAGAGGTTGTCTCTGGTCCAATGGGGCGCTTACGCAGTTTACTTCCGGCAACCGGCGCTGGCGTCAAGGCTGTATCAGTTCTTCGCCTTCGCGTTCGGCTTTGCGATGTTCATCGCGGGCATGCCGCTGGTTCTCGAACGCCGGCTGACGTGGGCTGGCAAGCCTTTTGGCCCGGAACAAGTCGGCTACACGTGGGCCTTCGCCGGGTTGATGGGAATCTTTTTGCAGGGACCCGCGTTGGGACGATTAGTGAAGCGCTTCGGAGAACGCGCGTTGAACCGCACGGGGTTTATGGGCTATGTGTGCGGATACGCTGCGCTGGCGTTCTGCCACTCGATCCCCATGCTCGCGCTGGCGACGTTCGTCACCTCCATCGGCGGCCTGGTGCGGCCGACGCTCACCAGTCTGATCACGCAGGCGACCCCGCGCGAAGAGCAGGGTGTGGTGCTGGGCTTGACCCAATCCCTTAATTCGGTTGCGCTGATTATCGCTCCGCCGCTGGGTGGATATTTGATTGAGCGCGGATGGCTGACCGCCTGGGGACTCGCGGCGTCGGCAGTCGCTTTCATCGGCCTGATGCTGGCATCCGGGTCCTCCGATGAGCTGCGCGAAAATCGGCCGACGGTGAACGCTACGGCTCCTTGAGTGATCCCTCCTGGCGCGCTGAAGCGTACCGCTATACTTCCAACGGATTAGCTGAATCGACACTTAGTACCTATCTACCTGCCCGCCGCGCGTCGATTTACAAAGCAAAGGCAAACCTATTGAGCCGAATCTCAGTATTCGCGTGTGAATCTCAACCCATCGTTCTCGAAGGGTTGGTTAAAGTACTGTCAGGATGCGAGGATCTGGACTTCATTGGTGCCGCTTCCGCGCTCGGAGACACGTTCGCCGCAGTGCGGCAAACCCAGCCCGATATTGTGTTGCTGGATCACGCCGGCGGCCTAAAGGCAGTCTTCGAATTCATCGCGGACGTGAAGAATGTCGCTCCCTCATGCCAGCCGGTTCTGTGGGTCCATGACCTGGCCGATGTCGATTGCTTCCGCGCTTTGCGCTGCGGGGCGCGGGGCATCCTGAAAAAGACTCTACCGGTAACGGCGCTGATCGAGTGCCTCCGCGCAGTAGCCGCCGGAAACGTCTGGATTGAGGGATCGGCCGAACAAGGCCCCGACGGCTCTGAGAGGCGGTCGGCTCCGCGCCTGACCCCTCGGGAAAAACAGATCGTGCACCAGATTTGCGAAGGCCAAAAGAACAAGGAAATCGCCCACACTCTTTCTATTACCGCCGGAACCGTCAAAGTGCACCTGATGCATATTTTCGAGAAAACCGGCGTAAAAGACCGTTTCGAGCTAGCCATTCAAGGCCGTAAATTGCTGGGGTTAGACACGTCCGCAGTTCCCCGGATAGGGCCCGCTTCCGAGAATATCCCTGAGCCGGCGCTAAAGTACACGCACATCCAAGGCGAATAACAAGGGAGTGATTCCCACGCAAATCATTCCGGCCGCCGCGCCGGGGATGCCGAGCTTGAGCCCAAACCAGGCGCTCCGTTCTGCTGTACGCCATCCTGGCCGTGATCGCATTCTGTGTCTTGTGGATCCTGGTGGGATCGCTCTGCGGATGACCGACTTGCGCCACTTGAGTCCGTCGCCCGAGCTGATGGTGAACGCGTGCGGCGTTGCTGTGAACCGGGGTACCGACAACATTGGCGTTATTGGATTGGTGACGCTGGCAGCTCTGATGCGTACTCTTGCCGCCAGCTTGGCCGCGGCCACACCACTGGCGTTACTCGCGTTTCTTGCGAGTCTCGCGTGGATGAGTCGATCGACCATTCTCGCAACGACGCAGGAGGTGATGCCATGACGCCTCCCCAGGCGCTTACCGCCCTTCATCCGTCCGTACCACGGATGGAAACGATTCTCGCCAGCCGTTGGGCGCGCGTCCTAATCCCCTCGTTATCCGACTTGTTCTTTTTGGCGGTTCTCATCCTGCTGTTCATGACCTCGGGAGCGGCCGGGTGGGAGGGTTTGCTGGCGGACGCCGACGTCGGCTGGCACATCCGGACCGGCGATTACATTCTCGAACATCACGCGGTTCCACACGTGGATCTGTATTCGTTTTCGAAACCCGCTGCGCCCTGGTATGCCTGGGAGTGGCTTACTGACGTGCTATACAGCGGCGTCCACAGACTCGCCGGACTCAAGGGGATTGTACTTCTGGCAGCCGTTCTCATCGCGCTGTTTGCCTTGACCCTGGTTCGCCGTATGGTCTCCCGCGACGTGCATCTATTCATTGCGCTGGCGATCGCGCTGGTGGGCGTGGGCGGATCCAGCATGCACTTCCTGGCGCGCCCGCACCTGCTGACCTTGCTGTTTCTTTCAATCTCGGTATGGGTGATCGAAGAGGATCGTAAGCGGCAGAGCGCGCGGATCTGGTGGCTGGTCCCGCTCGCCATCCTCTGGACTAACTTGCATGGGGGATTCCTGGCGCTGATTGTCGTGCTGGGTATTGCGACCGTGGGAACGGCGATCGAGGCCTGGTTCAATTTCCAAGGGACGATTCGCGGCGCCGTACGTTACGGCAAGCTCACGCTGGCTTGCGCCGCCGCGTCGCTGGTGAATCCCTACGGATGGAACCTGCACCGGCATGTGGCCGAATATCTACGCTCCGATTGGATCCGCAACGTCATTCAGGAATTTCAGTCCCCCAGCTTCCGCTCCGAAAACATGTTGCAGTTCGAGGCTCTCCTGCTGATCGGACTGATTGTTGCGGGCGCGCAGTTCCGCCGCTGGAAGGTTGTCGAAGGGCTGTGGATCGTGTTTTGGGCGCACATGGCGCTTGGTAGCGTGCGCCACGCGCCGCTCTTCGTTGCGATCACAGCGCCCATCATCGCTGCGCAGTTGAGTACTTGGTGGAACCAGTGGACGGCGCGCGCAAAGAAGGATTCGCTGCCGGGAATTCTGAACCTGATGGCGGCCGATGCGCTCAAGGGGTTCCGGCGGACCAGCGCATGGCCTGCCGTGGCTGTGGTTGTGCTGATCTTCATGGGTCCGCCTATAAAATGGCCCCAGGACTTCCCCGAATTCGTGTTTCCCGTAAGGATCGTACGGGCTCACAGCGACCTGATCCTCAAATCGCGCGTCCTCACCACCGATCAGTGGGCCGACTATCTCATTTACGTGAACCCGGCCCAGAAGGTCTTCATCGATGGCCGCAGCGATTTCTATGGACCGGAGGTTGGCAATGATTACCTTCGCCTTACCAGCGGCGCTTGGGACTGGCATCAGTTAGTGGATAAATACCGTTTCAACCTGGCTCTGTTGCCCGTCGATTCGGCCCTGACTCAAATCCTAAAGCTGGCTCCGGGCTGGCGCGTACTTGAGGATGACGGTAAGCGAATCCTCTTAGTTCGTAGCTCCTCCTAGGTACCCCTGGTGGCCCAGTACGGAGCGGAACTAAGGTTCTAAGAACTATAGGCCCTTTAGCAGACCAGGGCTAATGAAAAGCCCCGACGCCGCCGAATCAATACAGGTAGGAGCAAACAGCGGAAATGGTGGAGAAGGGTGGGGGCGGGCGCGGCACCGGTATGGATCGTCGTCTTCGCTCCGCGCGTATTTCTCGGATCCCAATTGAATGGATGGATCCGATGAGTTGGCGGCTTCCGTCGGGGAAAGAACTGGCGGAGTTCGCGCTGCAGTCCGGTTTCCTCGCACCGATGATGCTGGAGCGCCCGAATTTGAAGCGCAAGAAAGCGCCGGCGCCGGTTGAGGTCAATCCGGCTGTCGTGGAAAGACCAGGGGAGGTGCCGGAGCATTCCGGCAGCTTTCGAGGGATCAGGTGAACATCCAAGTGTGGATCGCGATTCTGGTGGGGCTGGCGGCGATGATCGATGATCTCGCGCGCCGCCAAATCGCCAATTGGATTCCCTTGTCCGCCTTGGCCGCCGGATTCGGCTGGCAGATCGGCCAAAGCGGGCTGACAGGTTTGTTGTACGCGGCTATCGGGACGGCAGCCGGTTTCGCCGTGTTCCTGATTTTCTACCTGCTGGGTGGAATGGGCGGAGGCGACGTGAAACTGATGGCTGGTTTCGGTGCTCTGTTGGGGTTCCATCGTCTACTCGAAGCCGCGCTGTGGACGGCGGGGATGGGCGGCGTGATTGCCCTAGGGGTTTTGGGAGTGCGCTCCTTGCGGGGCAAGCTGGGTTCAACAATGGGTGCGGCCACCAACCGGGAACAGGGCCGGGATTCGATTCCTTATGCTCCGGCGATCGCGCTGGGGGTCTGGTTGTCGCTGGTACCCAAGGGTTAACGAGCAAGAAGGCTGAGCGTTAGGCAAGAGGGAAGAGGAGAACAAGTATGGATCGCAGGTTTCTGACGGTATTGGGCGTCAGTCTGGTGTTTGCGCTGGTAGTTTCGAGTGTGTTCTATCAGATGACCTCGCGCGGGAGCGGCCCTAGGAAATCCGAGCCGAGCAACATGCAGGACGTGGTGGTTGCCACGCGTCCATTGGGCATCGGAGTCATGGTCAAGCCTGCCGACGTGAAGTTGACCAAGATCTCCATGGAGTCGTTCCCCAAAGGAGCATTCTCGAAAGTGGAGGAAGTTCTGGACCGGCCGGTGGTGTCCAACATCCTGCTGGATGAGCCGCTCCTCGAAGGGCGTCTGGCGGTCAAAGGAAGCGGTCTGGGTCTGGCGCCAACAATTCCCGTAGGGATGCGGGCGGTGACGGTCCGGGTCAACGACGTCGCCGGGGCGGCGGGATTCGTCCTGCCCGGTTTGAAAGTGGACGTGCTGGTCACGGGTCACCCTCCCACTGGCGACAGCAATATGACGACCACCGTTCTACAGAATGTTCTGGTTTTGTCCGCTGGACAGGCCATGCAATCGGATGCGCGTGGCACGCCCGTCTCGGTATCGACTGTGACCTTGCTGGTGACGCCGAACGACGCCGAAACGCTCACACTCGCGAACGGCGAAGGCCGCATCCAGCTGATCCTGCGCAACTCGAGCGATGAAGGCATCGAGAAGCCGCCAGGACGCTACCTTGCCGAGTTGTACGGATCGCCGCGCAAGCCGGCTCCCGCAGTTGTGGCCAAGGCCGTGCGCAAGCCGGTGGTGATCGTAGCGCCGCCCGTCGCGGTGCCAATCGCTCCGGCCGCGCCCGCTCCGCCGGATCAGATCGTAGTGATCCGGGGAACCACCAAGACCGTGGAAGTGATCCCGAGAGGCAACTGAGGCCCGAAACCATGCAATCCAAGGAAACCACTATGACCTCCATACGCGTGTTTGACAATGTCATGGCCGGGCAAATCCGCCGGGTCGCGATCGCGGCCGCGCTGCTCGCGCTGGCAGCGGGACCGTTCCTGGCGCAGAGTGCCGAAGACTTGCGGATCACTGTGGGCAAAAGCATCGTGATCGACTACCCGGGAGATATCCGCCAGATTTCGACCAGCAATCCGGAGGTGGTGGATGCCAGCCCGGTCACCACCCGGGAAATCCTCATGTCCGGCAAGGGTCTAGGCTCGGCCACCATGGTGGTCTGGAGCAAAGCCGATCAGCGCATGTTTTACAACGTTACGGTGGAGCTCAATCTGGAGCCGCTGCGCCGTATTCTGCAAGATACTTTCCCTGAAGAGAAGATCGACATCCACAGTTCGCGCGACTCGATTACGTTAAACGGGACGGTTACAAACAAAGACATAGCGGATCGTGCGGTGGCACTCTCGGCGACCTTCGCAAAAACGGTAGTGAACAACCTGCAAATTGCTCCCGGTCCGATCGAAAAACAGATTCTGCTGCGCGTCAAATTCGCTGAGCTGGACCGCTCCAAGGCGCAGCAATTCGGCGTGAATATCCTCTCCAACGGTGCGTTTGGGACCATCGGAGGCATATCCACCGGACAGTTCGGCCAAGGGAATGCGGTGCAGAGTTCGACCGCGCCAGGCCCCAACGGCACCGTTAGCAGGGGCACCATAACGGTCACCGACGCGCTGAACATTTTCGCGTTTCGTCCGGACTTGAACATCGCCACGTTCGTCAAGGCGCTGGAGCAGGAAAATATCCTGCAGATCCTAGCCGAGCCGAACCTGGTAACCACCAACGGAAAAGAAGCCAATTTCCTGGTCGGCGGCGAATTTCCGGTGCCGATCTTACAGGGCGTTGGAGCTGCCGGAGCGGTCACTATCCAATTCAAGGAGTTCGGCATCCGCTTGCTCTTCACGCCCATAATGACCGGGAACAAGACCATCAAGCTGGCCTTGCGCCAGGAAGTATCGACCATCGATTTCGCCAACGCCGTCACATTGCAGGGCTTTGTGATCCCTGCCTTGTCCACGCGCCGCGCCGAAACCAACGTCGAACTGGCGGAAGGTCAAACGTTCGTAGTGGCCGGGCTGATGGATAACCGGGAAACGGATGCGTTTTCGAAGATCCCCGTGATCAGCAGCATTCCGGTCCTGGGTTCGCTTTTCAAAAGCAAGATCGAGAACAAGAACAACACCGAGCTGGTGATGCTGGTGACTCCGGAAGTAACGGAAGCTCTGGGTCCCAACGATCCCAAGCCGCAGCCGAACTTCCCGAGGGAGTTCCTCAAGAGGCTCGAGCCGAAGGACTTGCCGGCGGCCAAGTCGGGGAGCAAGAAGTAGGCGCAAAAAGTAAGGCGGATAGGAACCCGCAGGGAATCGGAATCGGGAGCTTTGAGTGAGCCTGTTACTACAAAACGGTCCGGAAATCACCGCGCTGCTGATCGCGCCCGACCGCGAACTCGCACAAAAGCTTCTGGAGACGATCCCGCAGACCCGCGGTTTTCAGATTCTTGCGGATCTGAAGAATTATCCGCCCCACCAGACGCTCGAGATCCGGGCCAGGCAGCTCAAACCGCAAGTAGTGCTGCTCGACTTGGGGTCGGATCCGGCCACCGCCGTGGAGCTGGTGCGTTTTATCGCTTCGCTGACTCCTCCCATGCAAGTGGTGGGCCTGCATGCTCACAATGACTCCCAGATGATCCTGCAATGCTTGCGCGCGGGAGCCGTGGAGTTCCTGTACGCGCCCTTCGATCTGGCGACGCAAAGGGACGCGATCTCCCGCCTGCGGCGTCTGGTGGCGCCCGAGAGTGAACAGCGCACCGAAGCAGGTCATGCGGTCGCATTCAGCAGCTGCAAGCCGGGCTCCGGAGCGTCGACGGTGGCGACGCAAACAGCCTTCTCCCTGCACCGGCTGACCGGAAAGAAAATTCTCCTCGCCGATTGCGATCTGACCGGGGGCACCATCGGGTTTTATCTAAAGCTCACCCACAACTATTCGCTGGTCGATGCCCTGCAACACGTGGAACATCTGGACGGGGCTTTGTGGAACTCGCTGGTGGTCAATTATGGAGGCGTCGATATTTTACCCGCGCCCGCGGTTCCCTATGCCGATCCAGTGGACGGCGCCCGCCTGCGAATGCTGGTGGAGCAGGCCCGCAACATCTACGACTGGGTGGTTCTGGATCTTCCCACGGTGTTCAGTCCCACTAGTCTGATGGCAACGGCTGAATGTGAACGGGCGTTTCTGGTTTCAACGGCGGACCTTCCCAGTTTGCATCTGGCGCGCAAGGCGCTGACCATGCTCAACCACCTGGGGTTTCCGCAGGAGCGTTTCCACATCCTTTTGAACCGGCTGGACCGCCGCGAAGAGATCGGAATCGCGGACATGGAAAAGCTGTTCGGCTGTAGCGTACACGCCAGCCTCCCGAACGATTATTTTGCCCTCCATCGCGTAGTGACGCTGGGTCAGCCGCTTGGTTCCGAAAACGATTTGGGCCGGGCTATTGAGAGCGTCGCGCAACGGCTGTGTGGAGTCGTCGGGAAACACGCGCTTCCGGGCTCGCGCGAACTCAGGCCGGCGTTGTCGCAGGTGTGAGGACTTGAAAAATCGCAGGGTTTAGAGAAATTTTATGTTTACGTCCTTAGAAACCGCAAATAAGAATAACCAGCAGATTTCCTGGGAGCAGAGGCTGCTGAAGAATGCCGGCCGCCAGAAAACCAACCTGAAGCCCGAATACCAGGAGCTTAAGTTCACGCTGCATCGCAAGCTGGTGGACAAGATCAACCTGGAAGCTCTGGCCACCATCGATAACCAGCGCGTGCGGGCCGAAGTCCGCCAGGCGGTGATTCAGCTCATCGACGCCGAGCCGACTCTGCTCAGCTCGCTTGAAAAGCAGCAGATCAGCGATGAGGTCTTGGACGAAGTATTCGGCCTGGGGCCGCTGGAGCCGCTGCTGCAGGACCCGGGCATCTCCGACATCCTGGTGAACACCTTCCGTCAGGTGTATATCGAAAAGAAGGGCCTGCTGGAGCTAACCAACGTCACCTTCCGCGATGACCAGCATCTGCTGCGGATCATCGACAAGATTGTCAGTCAGGTAGGCCGGCGCATCGACGAGTCCACGCCCATGGTGGACGCCCGCCTCAGCGATGGATCGCGCGTCAACGCCATTATTCCACCGCTGGCGGTGGACGGCCCGCTGCTCTCTATCCGCCGTTTTTCGACCGACAAGCTGATGCCGCCGGACTTGGTGGACCGCAAGGCCCTTTCGCCCGGCATGATGGAGCTGCTTGAGGCCGCGGTCAAGGCACGCCTGAACATCATCATCGCCGGCGGAACCGGCTCTGGTAAAACCACCCTGCTGAACGCGCTGTCTTGCTTCATCAATGCGAAAGAGCGCATCGTCACCATCGAGGATGCGGCCGAATTGCAATTGAAGCAGCCCCACGTGGCGCGCCTGGAAACGCGGCCGGCCAACCTCGAAGGAACGGGCGCAGTACGCCAGCGCGAACTGCTGGTGAACAGCTTGCGTATGCGTCCCGACCGCATCGTGGTCGGCGAAGTCCGCGGCGAAGAAGCCCTGGATATGTTGCAGGCCATGAACACCGGTCACGATGGCTCGCTGACCACGGTTCACGCCAACACTCCGCGAGACGCTGTCAGCCGGTTGGAGGTCATGGTATCGCTGGCCAACTCGAATATGCAGCTAGTCTCCATCCGTCAGCAGATCGCCAGCGCCGTAAACATCCTGGTTCAGGCGTCGCGCATGAGCGACGGCTCCCGTCGCGTGGTGTCCATTACGGAAGTCACCGGCATGGAAGGCGAAGTCGTCACATTGCAAGACTTATTCGTGTTCGACAAGCGCGGACTGGATCCGGATGGGAAGGTTTTGGGCCGCTTCGCAGCCACCGGTATTCGTCCCAAATTCTACGAAAAATTGTTGAGTGCCGGCATCCGTTTACGGCCGGATCTATTCGACGAAGTAGTGGAGGTTTGACGTCATGGCATTCCTGACCGTCGCAATTCTGATCTGGCTGCTCGCCGTAGGCGCCTGGTTCCTGGTCTCCAAATATTTCAAGAGCTCCGATGCAGACAAGATCAAACAGCGTCTGACCGGCATCGGGAAAGTTAAGACCAAGAGCAAAGATAGCAAGAGCGGCGAGCAGTCCATCATCCATACCGTGCAGGGCGGCAACAAATTTGCCCAATTGGTGGTGGAAAAGTATCAGCTGGGCCCGAAGATGCAATTGTTCCTGGAGCAAGCCGGCTTGCGCTGGAGCCCCGCCCGTCTGGTGCATTTGAGCATCATGGCCTTCGGCATGGGATTCGTTTTCGGCTGGGTGGTCCTGCCGATTCCCATGGCTCTGGATTTATTGATCGGGCTGGCGATTGCGCCGGCTCCTTTCGTGTACGTGCTCTATCAGCGCAAGGGCCGTTTGAAAAAGTTCGAAGCTATCTTCCCGGAAACTCTGGAGTTCATTTCGCGCTCCATGCGCGCCGGGCACGCCTTTTCCGTTTCGCTCGAAATGATCTATCGCGAATTCGCGGAGCCTGTTTCCGGCGAGTTCCGCCGCACTTTCGAAGAGCATAACCTGGGGCTGCCCATCGAAGTCGCGTTACAGAGTTTGGCCAAGCGCGTCCCTTCGCTCGACGTGCACTTCTTCGTATCCGCGGTGCTGCTGCAAAAACGCACTGGAGGCAACCTGGCCGAGATTTTGGACAAGCTGGCGTACGTGATTCGCGAGCGCTTCAAGCTGCGCGGGCGCATCCGCGCGGTCAGCGCGCATGGGCGCATGACAGCGACGTCGCTGAGCTGTATCCCGATAGCGGTGGCCGTATTGATGTTCTACACCAATCCGGAGTACGTGAAGTTCTTCTTCACGGATGAAGTCGGCCACATCATGTTAGGTGTCGGGATCGGCCTTCAAGTGATCGGGTATCTGGTCATGAAGAAAATCGTGAACATCGAGGTCTAGCCATGTTTCTGATCACCATTCTGATATTCGTTGCGATGGTAGGGCTGGTAACGGCCGTCGGCACGAAGTTATATATCCGGCCGAAGGAGGCCATGGAGCGTGTCGCGGGCGTGATCGGTCCCGCCGACGTGCAAGTGGATCATCCGAGCTTGGCGTTCCACGAGATCATTAAACGCCTCGGTAACTTCGTTCCGCAGTCCCCCAAGGACGTGACGGTAATGCAGCGGCGGCTGATCCGTGCTGGCATCCGCAAGGAAGGCGCGCTCAAGGTTCTGTACGGCGCCAAGGTGGCTACCGGGATAATCTTTCCCATACTAGTCCTGACAGTAATGTCGGGAGTCTCGACCGATTCCGGAAATAGGATCGCAGTGGCTTTGGCTGCGGCGGCGGTGGGTTTCTTCGGTCCGAACGAATACGTCCGCCGCCTGGCCGGCAGACGTCAGCATCAGATCGCCCGCGGACTGCCGAATGCGCTGGATCTGCTGGTGGTTTGCGTCGAGAGCGGATTGGGTCTGGATCAGGCCATTTTGCAGGTTTCGAAGGAATTGGAGCACGCCCATCCGGAGATCAGCGAAGAATTCGGCTTCGTGAATCTGGAATTAAAAGCCGGTAAGCGGCGCGTCGAGGCACTGCGGAACCTGGCCGAGCGTACCGGAGTCGACGATCTTAAGAAGCTGGTCGCCGTTTTGATCCAGGCGGATCGTTTTGGAACCGGTGTGGCGCAAAGTCTTCGAGCCCACGCGGATTTTATGCGAATTCAAGCCCGTCAGGTAGCCGAGGAAAAGGCAGCCAAACTGGGCGTCAAGCTGATTTTCCCGATTTTCTTCTGCATTTTGCCATCCCTGTTTTTGGTGACGGTGGGGCCGGTGGCGATGAAGATTGTTCGGGAACTGGTACCGATGATGACCAATCTCTAGTACCTGCCTAAAGGTCAAGGCTAAGAAGGTCGAATTAATTCATGTCAGGAAAGGAGAAATAGCGATGTTGGACGCTTCCACGGTTCGAGTTGTTTGCGCAGTTCTGGCGGTCCTGTTTCTAGGGATCATCGTGCTTCGCCGTAAGAAAAGCGCTGAGTAACGCGCCGTAAGAGCGCGATTTAGCGGTGGCGAGGACTGGATGCAGTTCTTCGCCCCAACCATGTGCGGGAGCACCGCAGAAAACCGGGGTTGCTGCTCGCCCAGGCGATCTGAGGACGGCACAAGTAGAAACTGCATGGCCGGCGCGCCGCGTTCATCACTCATGGCGAGTGGGGCGCGGCAGTCCGGAAGAAGTTGACTTTTGGGAGGGGAACGGAGTCAGTATGCTTCGAAAGCTTTGTTGGCTGGCGATATCGAGCGCGTTTCTGCTGGGCCATTCGGCCATGGCCGGGACATTCGGGACAGTAGTGTCAATCGGGGGCGCCGCGTCTGACGTCGCGCTCGACGAGGCGCGAGGGGTACTGTATATTGCGGACTTCACCGCCAATCGCATCGAAGTGATGTCGCTGGCCAGCAAGACCATCCAGACTTCGCTCAACGTGACCGCCCAGCCGAGTTCGATTTCGATCTCTCCGGACGGCCGCTGGCTGCTGGTAGCGCACTATGGCAATATCGCGCTGCCGGGCTCCCCCAATAACGGACTAACGCTGATCGACCTGCGCAATAACTATGCGAAGCAGACGTTCGTGTTGCCGGATCCGCCGTTGGGACTGGCTTTTGGCAATGACGGTCACGCCCTGGTTGTCACCACCAAGAATTTCCTCATTTTCGATCCCAGTTCGGGCACGACTCAAGTTCTGATCTCTATTCCGGACCAGGCCGCTAAAACCATCCCCCAACCCGCGCAGAGTTTTCCGCCCAACATCGTAGCCGCCTCGGTAGGCGCGTCCGGCGACGGAACTTGGATTTACGGCTTCGGAGACACGCTGGTGTTCCGCTATAACGTTCCTTCCCGCTCGATGACGAGCTTTCTATACAGCGCTTCGCCGCCTCTGGGGCCGCGGGCTGTCAGCGTTGCCCAGGATGGATCCTACGCGGTCACCGGTTGGGCCATGACGGACCTGCAGGACCGCAGCTTTGCGGAATTTCCGAATCCTATTGGCTCGCTGAATATGGGCGGCCACGCCATTGATTCGGTGCGCGGGTTGATCTATTCCGAGGTGCCTCAGCATTTGACCGATCCCCCTGTGCTCACCGTGCGCGATGCCGATAATCTGACCCTTCGCGAAAGCCTCCAGCTGCCCGAACACCTGGCCGGACACGCCATCCTATCGAGCGATCGAAACACGATGTACGCCTCCTCGGATTCCGGTGTGCTGATCCTGCCGGTGGGCAATTTGAACGCCTCGCCGCGTTTGGCGGCCTCTACCGAGGACCTGGTTTTCCGCGGAAACTTCTGTGACCGGACGTTGGCTACCCAGACGTTCGTTTTGTCCGATCCGGGCGGCGCCAAAGTTCCGTTTACCATCACGTCATCCAATCCTGGCGTTCACGTGTCACCCAGTTCAGGTACGACGTCTCCGACTGGCACGGTGATCACGGTGCGAGTCGATCCCAACGCGTTTGCCGATTCAAAAGGTACCTCGGCTGTTCAGTTGAGCTTCACCTCGGCGATGGCGGTGAATCTTCCGAAGAACGTGCGCGTCCTTATGAATTCGCGCGAACCGAATCAGCGCGGAACGTTTATCGATATACCGGGAACACTAGTGGATATGGTTTCCCATCCCACCAAGGATGAGTACTACGTGCTGCGCCAGGACCTGAATCAAGTGCTGGTTTTCGATGGGACCAAAAATACCCAGAAGGTGGCGCCCCTGCGTACCTGCACCAAGCCCATGTCGATGACCATCAGCTGGGATCGCACTAAGCTCCTGGTCGGCTGTGACAACAGTCAGATCATCAGCGTGTTCGATCTGGCTACGTTCCAGGCGCTCGACCCGATCGACGCTTTAGGAACCTACGTGCAATCCATTGCCTCGTCGGCCAAGGCCACGCTGGTACTGGTGCGCGATGGCGGCGGCGCGCAGCCCCACATCGATCAGGTGAATTTGGACTCCCTGACGACCTCCGAGTACAGCCGGCTGGGTGTCTGGGAAAACAAGCTTCCGCTGAATACCGTATTGGCGCCGGCGCCCAATGGCGCAACCATCATGGCCGCGTCTTCGGACGGAAGCGTGATGCTGTACGACGCCACCGTTGATACCTTCACGGTTTCGCGCAAGGATTTTACCGCGCTGGCTGGCGCGTATGCGGCCTCGTCCTTTGGACAATACGTGATCGGCAACATGGTTTTCGATTCGTCCCTGGTGCAGACGGCCAGCATTCAGCCGACCACTGGGCTCTCGTCGGGGTTCACGTTCGTCGACCAGAACGGGTTCTTCCTCTCGGCACCCGACTCGGCCAGCCCGGGCGTGCTCGCACGCGTCAATGCCGCGGACGGCACCGCTGTGCTGCCTACCGGCGTGGTGGAAGCCGGAGTGTTGGGTTCGGTCAACCAGGCATTCACGCGTTCACTGATAATGCTGCCCAGCCGCAGCGAGATCGTGGCTCTTACCACGTCCGGAATCACCATACTGCCGCCCAACTACGATGCCTCTGTGTCTGCGCCCTTCATCACCGGCGCGGTAAGCGCCGCCGACCTGAAGTCGCCGGTTGCGCCGGGCGGGTTGATGGCCGTTCTGGGAACGAATTTGAGTGGGACCAATCAGGCCACTAGCGAGGTGCCGCTGCCCACCACGATTAACGATAGCTGCCTAACCGTAAATGGCGCGCCCACGCATTTGATGTTTGTTTCTCCCACGCAGGTCAATGCGCAGATGCCGGCGCAGGCGGCCGGTAACGTCGCGCTCGTGATGCATACGCCGGGCGGGGTGAGCAATACGTTCTTCCTGACGCTGCTGAGCGGGGCCCCCGCGGTATTTCTTACCACCCTCGACGGCGTGGCGGATGTGCCGGCAATCGTCCGCTTTAGCAACGGTCTGGTGGTGACCGCCACCAATCCGGTGCATCGCGGCGACATTCTCACAATTTATCTGACCGGATTGGGCGCAGTGAACCCGCCGGTAAACGATGGCGACGCCGGACAGGTCGACCCGCTCTCGACAACGGTGATCGATCCCGTGGTCAAAATCGGAGGTGTTGAAGCGTCCGTGCTGTTTTCAGGACTGGTTCCAGGCATGCCAGGCGCGTATGTGATCAATGTGAGTGTTTCTAGCTCGACGCCGCAAGGCCTGAGTGTGCCGCTCACTATTACCCAGAACGATTTCACATTTACGCAAAATGTACGTGTCGTTCAAAAGTAAGAGTCCAAAAGTAAAAGCGCGGCGCAGACCGCGAGCGATTAGCGGGGAATAAGGAAAAGAGGAAAGCATGAAACTCGTTCGTTTGTTCGCAGTGTGTTCCGCGGTAGCTATGCTGCCCGCGGCGATGGCTCAAAAATGGGAGTTTGGCGTGGGCGCCGGAGCGGGCATCTATACTCCGCAGGATGTGAGTCTGGGATCCACTTCGGCCTCCGCCAAGTTCAAGACCAACGTAGCCGTGAGTACCTGGATCGGCGAAAACATGGGAGATCGCTGGGGTGGCGAACTCCGCTACAGCTATCAGCTTGGCGACGCCCGGTTGAAACAAAACTCGACCGAGGCCGTTTTCGGCGCTGAGACGCACACCATCAATTACAACTTTCTGTTCTATACCAAGCCCTCCGAGTCCACCACGCGGCCGTTTCTCGATGCCGGAGCCGGCATCAAATTCTATCGCGGAACAGGCGCGGAGGCGGTGGTTCAGCCGCTGAGTCAGTATGCGTTACTCACCAAGGCTGGCGACCTAACCGGTGTGGTCAGCATCGGTGGGGGTGTCAAGATTAAACTCCGAGCGCATGCGATGCTGCGCTTCGACGTCCACGACTATATGTCGCCCTTCCCCAAGCAGGTGATTACCCCCAACTTCGGGGCCAATGTCGAAGGCTGGGTCCACGACATCGTGCCGATGGTGGCCATCAGTTTCGGCCAGTAATCGCTTCAGGTCGCACCGTCCGTGAGCGTGTTCCGCACGGCTATAGTGTTAAGTCAAAAACGAATGAGGCTGAGGCTCGCCCCCGTTCATTATGGTTGGGGGAATAATGGGGGCCCTCAGTCCTCTAAAGACCGCCCGCCGAATCCGCCGATAGATATCTAGCCATCGCGATGTACTTCAACGCCACGCCGACGAACATGACTGAGCTGCTGGTGGTGTGCCTCGCCGCGGTCTCGATCGTGATGCTGCTGCGCAAGCGCTATGACACCAATCTTCCGCTGCTGTTCTATGCCCTGGCGGTAATCTTCACCAATGGCGCGGATCGTCCTATCCATCCTGTGATTCTGTACGGTGGCTTGGCCTTCTGCCTGTTGCTGCGCTTCGAGTTCATGGGCTCCGGCTTTTCAAAGTTCGTGGCCTTTCTCGCCAATGCCGGTTTGGTGTTGATGATTTGGGTGATGATGTCGGACGTTCTGGCGTAGTCCACGCCGCTGCAATTCCTTCTATGCTGTTTAGACGGAGGGATCCCTGTGCGCTCACCATCCACGATCCTAAGCATCGCGGCAGTAGTCGTTCTAGCCGGCCAGCCAATGCTAGCTCAATGGCCTGAAGTGAAAACCAAGCGCGTGCCTTTGACGCGCGATGGTAAGCCAGATCTGCAAGCTCCTGCCCCAAAGGTTTCCAACCGCAAGATCCCCGATCTGTCCGGCGTCTGGAATTCGATCAAGACACCTTGCGAGCAGTCGGCGACCGCGCAGGTTTTTGGCTGCTCCGACATTCCTTTTGGAGCTCCTATCGGCGTAATGGACGTGACCGCGACCGGTTCTGAAGAAGGGAAGAACGGAACCACCGTGCCTCTGCCGTATCAACCCTGGGCCGAGGCGCAGGTGAAGCAAAACCTGGCCAACATCCGGAGGGATGATCCGACCACTCGCTGCCTGCCTATTCCGCCGGTACGGCAGTGGGCGGATTTCTTCCCTCAAAAGATATTTCAGACGGAAGACACAGTCATCATTCTGAGCGAATACATGGCGCAGTATAGGCAGATCTTCCTGGACGGACGCCCGCTGCCTAAGGACCCGTTTCCCAGCTTCAAGGGCTACTCGGTCGGCCATTGGGAGGGCGATGCGCTGGTGATCGAAACAACCGGATACAAGGACGGTCTGTGGCTGGACCTTAAAGGTGATCCTCTGACCAGCGAAGGGCGGACCATCGAGCGAATCCGTCGTCCGAACTTTGGCAATCTCGAAGTCAAGATCACCGTCAACGATCCCAAGGCCTATACCAAGCCTTGGAGTGCGAAACGCTATTTGAAAATCGCGCTCAATACCGAGCTGATCGAGGACATCTGCAACGAAAACAATAAGAATCTCCCGCACATGGTCGGCAAGTAGAATCCCTAGGAATTGGGATGTAAGCTCAAGCAGACTGCGGCAGATTCCTTGTACGATCTTTCTTGGCCGGAAAGACGTTGTTTCACCCGCGTCCCACATACAGCGCTGGAGGAAATATGATGTCGCCCGCCGCAATCACGGGAGTATCGGATCACGGCGGTTGGGGCGTGCTCGTGACGGCTGATGGCAATGGGAGGCTTCTGGATCGCCGGCGCGTTGAACTCGTCGATGAAGGGCTGCCCAAAATTCCGCACCATAGCGAAGGGCAGGTGCTCCCACTCGACCAGGCAATTAAACTGGTCGAGCGCGTGCGGGCATCGGCAGAGCGGCACGCGAAACTTGTTCTAGACGCCGTCGCCATTGCGGTGCCTGCGCGAACTCTAGGTATCGCCGTTCGACAGTGCCCGGAGCTTCCCGTGACCATCGCCGAGCGGATCACGAACTACCGTGCGCGGAATGTCGCCGACTGGGTGATGTACCGCAAGGCGCTCGCCGCCGCAGCCGAAGCCCGCGGTTGGCCGGTTTATTGGTACGACCCGCGGCAGGTGCATGACATCGCAAGCAAAGCATTGGGAGTCCGGAATCTTGACGCTCACTTTGCCGAACTGAGGCGTGCTGTTGGGCCGCCCTGGGGGCAGGATCACAAGATCGCAATGGCGGCCGCTATCGCAGCGATGGGTGCACGCTCCATGTAAGTCGTCGGTTCGCGATTCGTAGTACCGCGGATACATTTGGGCTTCGACTCTAGGGTTTCACGACGGGCAACCCCGCATCGTTCCAAGCCCGCCAGCCGCCGTCGAGTGAAATCGAATTCGTATAGCCCATCTTCTGGAGCGTGTCGGCCACTAGCGCCGAGCGGAATCCGCCGCCGCAATACAGCACCAGCGTGGCCGATTTGTCCGGGATTTTCGTCTCGATATCGCGCTCGATGATGCCCTTGCTCAGGTGGATTGCTCCCTCGGCGTGGCCCTTTTCCCATTCAGTGTCTTCGCGTGTGTCGATCAAGATATGTCCCTTGCGGGGCATTGTCTTGTACTGATCGATATCGACCTGCTTGACGCGCGATTTTGCATCGTCCACTAACGCCAGAAATCCAGGATTGTGTTTCACTCGATCCTCCGGATGCGGGCGCCCACGCCCGCCAGTTTTGATTCGATCTTCTCATAGCCGCGATCGATGTGGTACACGCGATCGATCACGGTTTCGCCGCGTGCGGCCAATCCGGCCAGGACTAGGGAGGCGCTGGCGCGTAGATCGCTGGCAATTACCTGCGCTCCCGACAGCGGTGTGGGTCCGGCGACAATCGCCTGGCGGCCTTCCAGGCGAATGTTCGCCCCCATACGGGCCAGCTCTTGGGCGTGCATAAAGCGGTTCTCGAAAATCGTCTCGGTGACGAAAGAGATTCCCGCGGCCTGCGTCATCAGTGCCATGAATTGTGCCTGCAGATCGGTGGCAAAGCCCGGATGCTCCTCCGTGGTGATGTCGACATTCTTCAAGCGTCCCGGCACGCGTACGCGCAATGTATCCGGTGAGGGTTCGGTCACTTCCACGCCGGCTTGCTGGAGTTTGGCGATTAAAGCCCGCAAATGCTCGGGAACGCATCCTCGGACCGTGAGATCGCCGGCGGTGAGCGCGCCCCCGATCAAGAATGTTCCCGTTTCGATACGATCCGGAATGATGGTATGTTCGGCGCCGCCGAGCTTCGCGACGCCCTGGACGCGAATCGTGGACGTGCCCGCGCCCTCGATCTTGGCGCCCATGGCGGTCAACAGCGCAGCGAGGTCGGCCACTTCCGGCTCGCGAGCGGCGTTCCCGATCACGGTTTCACCGCGAGCCAGCACAGCCGCCATCAGAAGATCTTCGGTGCCTGTCACGGATATGCGGTCGAACTGTACATTCGCGCCCTGGAGACCGTTGGAAGCGTTCGCTTCAATATAGCCGTGCTCCTGCCGGACTTCGGCGCCCAATCGCTCGAGTCCGGAGACATGCAGATTGATGGGCCGCGCGCCAATGGCGCATCCACCCGGCAATGATACGCGCGCGCGTCCGCAACGCCCAACCAGAGGTCCCAGCACCAGGCTGGAAGCTCGCATCGTCTTTACGAGCTCGTAGGGCGCCTCGGGATGCTCTAAATTCGCCGCGCGAATTGTCACGCGGTCGCCTTTCACCGAGACTTCAGCACCGATATGTCTGACCAGGCCGAGCATGGTCCCAATGTCGCGGACCTGGGGAATGCGGTTGAGAATAACCCTGTCAGATGTTAAGAGGCACGCGGCTAGCGCGGGAAGGGCGGCGTTCTTAGAACCGCTCACCGCGACCTCTCCCTGAAGCGGGATGCCCCCTTCGATCACTAACTTATCCAAGCGCTAGCGCCTCCCGAATCCGACCCTTCGCCGCGGTTAGCAAGATCTCCGCTTTTTCCCGCGAGATCTGCTTCTGTTGCATGATAATCGCCACGCGAACGCTGCGCCCCGACAAATCCAGAAGTTCGGTCGCCCGATCGTAGGAAACTCCGGTCGCGGTCTGAATAATCCGGCGGGCCCGATCCTCGAGTTTCCGGTTGGTGGGCTGAACGTTGACCATCAGGTTTCCATATACGTGGCCGAGCTTCAGCATCACTGCGGTGCTGATCATATTAAGAACCAGTTTGGTGGCGGTTCCTGCACGGAGCCGCGTCGAACCCGTGAGGACTTCCGGACCGGGGACGGGCTCAATCGGATATTGGACCATTCGCGATAGCTCGGAGTCCCGGACACAAGTGATGGAGCACGTCACGGCCCTGATTTCACGGGCTTTTGACGCCGCTCCAAGCACATACGGGGTTCGGCCGCTGGCCGAAATCCCTACCAGCGCGTCCTTTGAACCAAAGCCTGATGCCTCCAGATCGGACGCACCCGCGATAGGATCGTCTTCAACACCTTCCACCGCCTGTAGCAGAGCCCGTTCTCCACCCGCCATAATCCCGCGCACCAAGCCTGGGGGCACACCAAAGGTGGGAGGGCATTCCGCAGCGTCCAGCACTCCCAGTCTCCCGCTGGTGCCTGCACCAATATAAAAGAGGGATCCTCCGGACTCCAGGGCCCGGGTAATCGCCTCTGTGGCCGCCGCTATGCGGGGAATCTCCTGAGCAACGGCCAAGGCCACCTGTGCATCGGCCGTATTCATGATTTCGAGCAGATTTACTGTAGAAAGCTCATCCAGATGACCGGATGCGGGATTGGTTTGCTCCGTGGTAAGGCGCTCGAGCATGGAAACTGTATTGTACATGGCGGAGAGTGGGACTAAGCACCTAGATCAATGGTGTCCTTCGCGTACCAGGACCTAATGGTGAACGGCTAGAGTCGTACCAGGACTACCAGTGGAACTAGATCATAAACCCTGTATTATCATACCTTTCTATTAATCTCTGCGCCCTCCCCTAGGATTTCAGGGCAACTGGATAGCCCTTGACTATTCTAAGGCGCCAACCGTATACTTTGTGAGTAGCTCTAGCGGCTACGAAAAGACTAAAAGAAAATACTACGGAGGATATTTGGAATGAAGAAAGTTTTAGTGCTCAGCAGTTTATTCGCCTTAGGTGCTGCGGCATCTTTCGGGTCAATCGCCCCTCCCCCAGCTTGCAGCACACAGTCCGTTGCGACCATCGCAGAAGGATATACCTGCGAGATCGGCGACAAGATTTTCAGCAATATTAACACTGATGGAGCCCCGACCACTGGAACCATAAGTTTCAATGGCAGCGGGACGCTTTATACTCTCGACTTCAATAACTTTAGCGCTCCGATCACGACCGCGTTCACGTTTAGCTTCAATGTCGCCGTGGACACCATCACTAATCCCAGTAACCGGATCATACAGGTTCAGGATCAGATGTTGACTTCGAACACTACCGGGGCTTCTCTCCCGAATAACACAACGGCTGTGGTAACACACACCCCGGGCGGCATCGTTAATCTCAGTGGCGCTTCACCTGACGGCCACACTCAGAATGGTGTTGCAAACATGTTGACCACCAACGAGGGTGTTTCGTTCGCATTCACGCCCGGCGCGAATGGCCAGCTGGCTGACGTCTCGTTCATTATTTCTCAGACGACCGTTCCCGAGCCGGTTTCGCTGTCTCTGACGGGTCTCGGACTGCTCGGCCTCGGATTCTTCGGTCGCCGCCGGCTGAAGTCGTAAGCATCGAATCCTCCGAGTTGTATTTCTTACGGGCCGGCGAAAGCCGGCCCGTTTTACATTTTGGGGGTAGCATACAACAAACCCTAAAAACAAAGAGCGCCCCTTCCGGGGCGCTCTTCGATTTTCTTAATCACGCACAACGCTGAAACCCGCTGTGCGCTCGTTTCGGAGAAGGGGTTTAGGCGCTGAATGAGCTTCCACAGCCGCAGGTGGATTTCACATTCGGGTTGTTGAACTTGAAACCGGAGCCTTCCAGGCTCTCCACATAGTCTACTTCGGCGCCATCCAAGTATAAGAGGCTAGCCTGGTCAACGAACACCTTGAGGTCGTCGAACTTGTACGTTTTGTCGAGCATACCAGGGCTGTTCTCGAAGGCCATTGAGTAGCTGAAGCCTGAACATCCACCGCCGACCACGGCAATGCGTAGTCCGGCCGGTTTGGGCTCCTGGGACTCAAGAATTTCTCTCACTTTACCGATCGCGGTTTCAGTTAGCTGGACCATTGCAGCGTATTTCGCTCCTCAAAAGCATTATACTATAGGCGACCAGACCGGTCCAGTTTGTCCGGGCATCGACTCGACGGGTCGTGGTCACCTATCTTCAGGAAAACCCATGAAACCGGGGGAAGGTGGGGTGCGTCGGATCAGATAGATATGGGCACCCTGATCGGCACGCTGCAATTCCCGGCGATGGGATCGAAGGCGCGAGCCAAGACGCGAGTGGATCACAGGAATGGCGATGAGGCGGCGCTGGTCCGGCGGGTACAGGCCGGCGATGAACTCGCATTCCGCGAACTTGTAGAGCGCTACCAGGCTAAGATCTTCTCGATCATCTACGGCATCCTTCGCAACCACAACGATGCCGAGGATATTGCTCAGCAAGTCTTCAGTAAGGTTTATTTCTCCGTCCGAAACTTCGACTTCCGCAGCTCATTGCTCACCTGGATCTATAAAATCACGGTCAATGAGTGCTACGACTACCTGCGCAAGAAGCGCGTACGAAGGCTGGTGTATGAAAGCGACTTCAGCCAGGAAGAATCGCAGCGAATGGAAGCCTCCGAACCGGCAGTAGATCCGGCCTTGCCGGCCGATGAGCGATTGGCGCAGCGGGACCTGGCGTTGAAGCTTCTATCCAAAGTTTCCGAAGAAGACCGCAGTCTGATTCTGCTGAAGGAAGTGGAGGGCCATTCCGTGGAAGAATTGGCCCAAATGACCGGCATGAACGAGAATACAATAAAAGTAAAGTTGTTCCGGACACGCCAGAAGCTGCTTAAGGCGGCGCAGCGTCTTGGACGGGGTCGAGTTCCTGTCAAATAGATAAATACGACGAGCGGGCGCGAGACCTGCAGTTGAGTACGATGGCAAGTGACTGAGGGAAGAAAATGATGCATCGGATCATTCGGGACCATCTCGAACAGATTCTTGGGGAACGCCCTCCGGCTCCGGATCATCCCGCCGGAAAGCATTTGGCGGAATGCGGAGAATGCCGCGAAGCGGTGGCGGCCATGCGTGAGCAGGCGGCGATGTTGCAGCAGTGGCGTGCGCCGGAAATGGAACCGCGCCCAGGTTTTTACGCTCGCGTCCTGGAACGGATAGAGGCGCAGACCCCCAGTTCGGTTTTCACGCTATTCTTCGACTCTCTGTTTGGCCGCCGCATCGCGATGGCTTCGCTGGCGCTGGCTTTGTTGCTCGGGGTGTACTTAATTTCATCCGAGCAGATGGCGGAGCCGCAGGTCGCGGCAGTAAACGGGTTGCCACAAGTGACGCTGGTATCCGATCGCGTTGCCGATATGCCGCAGGAATTCCCGGTTTTTTCGGATGACAGCCAGTCCCGGCTGGTGACGGGCACACCCGATGAGGACGCCGTTCTCGTGAATCTGGTCACCTATCGTGAGCAATAGCCCGTCCATCGGAAACCCCCGCATCGCCTCCACATTACTATTGGTATTTTTAGCTGGGGCAGCGGTCGGTATGCTGGGCATGAAATATGGACTGCATGACCGGCTTCACCGGGTTGTGGCTGCTGCGCCGCCCCAGACAACGAGCCACGAGGCTGTGCTCCAGAATTTCAAGACCAAGCTGGACCTTTCAGCTGAGCAAACCGATCAGATCGCCGTGGTGCTCCAGGACTATAGCCACTATTACGAGAGCTTGCAGGATCAGCTCGACGATCTGCGCTCTACGGGATTGAGCCGAATCCTTCAAATTCTCCAGCCCGGCCAGCGTGAGAAGTTCGAAAAGATGCGGGCCGAGCTAGCCCCTCAACTGAGCAGCGAACCGAAAAAGTAGACACTGGCGCAGGTGATCTTGTCACCTGCCGTATATTGGGAACTTGAACCTCCTGATCTCGGGACCCCCCGCGTCGGGCAAGTCTCGCGCGGCGCTGGAAATCTTCAAATCCCAACGCGACCGGCTCCTCATTGTTCCGACGGCGACCATGGTGGAGCACGTCCGCCATACTTTCGCACGTTCGGGGGCCCTCTCCGGATTCCCTGTCCGCCCACGCGAGATCTGCACGCTCGCGACTTGCCTCGAAGAATGGTCCACTGAGGCGGTGGCTCCTGCGGCCCTTCTGGATCTATTGATCGAGCAGACGCTGAAGCGGCTCCGGCCGGAGCGTTTCACGGCCGTGGCCGGATTTCCCGGTTTCCGCCGCGCGCTCGCGGAACTCTTCGAACAGGCGCCGGCGGCGGCGCTCCCCCAGGATCTGGCGGAGTTGCAAAAGGAGGTCGAGCGCCAACTGAAGGCACGTGGGCTGGGACTGCGCCACGCGCGCCTACGGAGCGCTGCGGAGCGAGCAACCCTAACGTCGAACGTCATTTTCGACGGTTTCTTCACGCTGTCCGAGGCGGAAACGGAACTGGTCCTGACGCTAGGCGAGCGCACCGCCGTCACCATCACACTTCCGGATTGGTCCGGGTCGCAGGCTGTCCGCCACATCCTGCGGTCGGCGGAGTTTGAGGAGCAGCGGCTTTCTTCTACGCTTCGCTCCGCGAGACGTACGGGGTTCTCTGCCGCCACCATTGAACGTGAAGTGGAGGAAATCGCTCGCCGCATTCTGGATTATGCGGCGCGAGGCCGAAGCTTTCGCGAGATGGGTATCGTGCTGCGCTCACGTGATCCTTATGCGGGCGTTCTGGAGACGACGCTCGCACGCTTCCGGATTCCCGCCAGGTTTTACTTTCACCGCCCACTCGGATCGCATCCGGCACTGATGTTTCTCGCGGGCGTCCTGCGGGCGATGCTCGCCGGATGGGACCAGGCGACGCTGCTGTCCGCTGTTCGTATGCCAATTTCCGGATGGGGAGCGACTGCGGCTGGAGATCAAATGGATTTCGCGTGGCGCGACCGCCTTCCGGCTGCGGGGCTACCTTTGCCTGCGGGACTCGAGCCCTTAGCTGAGCTCGATGACTGGCGTCGCGAACGCCTGGAATCCCAGGAGTGGGCGACTCGCCTGAAGACGCTGCGGGCGTTGCTGCCCCCGCCGGCAGTGCCGGAGGATTGCGACCCGGACCGGATCCGCGCCCTGCAGTCGACCTCTGCCGCGTTAGCTGCATTCGATGAAATTCTCGATGGCGCCGCTGCTGCGCTGGATGGATCCGGCCGATGTCCGCTCGCTGTGTTTTGGAAGCAGGTGGAAACAGCGCTGACGCTCGAGCCTTTGCGCGTGCAGGATTTGCGCCGGAACGTGGTCCACGTGATGGACGCGTATGAAGCGCGGCAATGGGAGCTTCCTATTGTCTTCGTCTGTAGCCTCATCGAGCGGCTTTCCCCCCAGTATCATCGGGAGGATCCTATTCTCGGTGAAGCAGAACGCAGCAGGGCGGGACTCGATACCGCAGCGGACCGCCAACGGGAAGAGCGCTTTCTATTCGAGCTGGCGACCTCGAGGGCGTCCGAAGAAACGATCCTCAGCTATCCGCGCTTCGATGATCAGGGGGAAGATACACTTCCGTCATTCTTCTTAGAAGGCAGCTTTGCACCCATCGAAGCCCGCCCCATGGTGCCCCGGGCCCAGCCGAGAATGGAAAGCGGGCCTGGAGACCGGCGTCACGTTGAATACAGCCCAAAGACATTAAGCCCAACGGGGATTGAAAGCTTTTTGCAGTGTCCATTTCAGTTCTTTGCGTCTAAGACACTGCGTCTGCGGCGGCGCCCCGCGGCGCCGCGCGATCGGTTAGACCTGCTGTTACAAGGAAGCATTCTGCATCGCGCGCTGGCAGAATTAACCCGCGCTCCGTTACTGGGTGCGGCCATCCTGGATGAGATCTTCGAAGAAGAGTGCGCGCGTCTACGGGTGCCGGAGGGCTATCGCACGGAGGCCATCCGGCTGGAACTGATGCGCCACTTCCGCGGCTTCCTGGATGACACTCAATTCGGGCTGCGCAACTGGCACACGCGCGTCGAAGAAAAGTTCAGCTACGCACTGAATCCTTTGGTGAACATCACCGGTCGTATCGACCGTATGGACGTCGGTCCCGCCAACCAGGCGTTGGTGATCGATTACAAGTACAGCGCGGGAAACAAGATTCGCGAGCGCGTGGAGGATACGGGCGGTGGTCACCTAGTCCAGGGCGGATTGTATCTCGCCGCTGCCACGCGCACATTCGGGCTCGATCCGGTGGCGATGCTGTTCTGTGGCTTGAAGAAGGATGTGACTTGGGACGGCTGGCATATCAGTATCCCTGGTCTTGAATTGCTGGGGACATCGTCCACTCGCGAGTTCATAAATACCTTGATAGCCGACGCCGAAAGCGCGGCGGTGAGGGTGCATGAGGCGATTACCTCCGGGGACATAGCGGTTCACCCGAGAGATCCGCTAAAGTGCCGTTGGTGTGATTTCTGTGACATCTGCCGCGTGGAATCGGCTGTTCTTGTGAAGAAGGCTCATGACACTCTCTGACGACCAGCGCCGCGCGGTCGAGCGTTCTGGACAAAACGTGTGCGTGGTTGCTGGGCCGGGTTCGGGCAAAACGCGCGTGCTCACGGAGCGATTCGCGTGGCTGGTGGAAACCCACGCCGTGGATCCGGACGCTATTCTTGCCATCACGTTCACGGAGAAGGCTGCCAACGAGATCAAGAGCCGTCTGATTCAACGATTCGCAGGAAGACCGCAGGCCCATCAAGCCATCGAGCGCGCGTGGGTGTCGACCATTCACGGCTTCTGCGCTCGCGTGCTTCAGGAGAACGCGATCCGCGCGGGACTGCCGCCCGATTTCAAGGTTCTGGATCAATCCGCAGCCGACCGGCTGGAGCGTGAAGCGGCCGAGGCGTCCCTTGACGCCATGTATCGCGAGCAACCGGAGCGGATGCGTCGCCTGCTCGAAGCTCTGGACCTTTCGACCCAGGATGATGGTCGCCAGCCGGACCTGGCGCAGAGTTTAGTAGACGTTTACGAATCGATGCGGCTGTCGGGAATCACGGAAGTTCCTGCCGGGGCCCTGTCGACGGACTATTCAAACCAAGCCACAGAGCTGGCGAGTTCGCTGGCTATAGGGCCGATGCCAGGCGGAGCCGATGGACCCCGCCTGCGGGCGTGGGCCGCGAAGTTTCTGGCGCAACCGGATCTTGAGATGCTTGCGCAATTCGACTTCAACTTGACGCGCGTGGGCAGGAATCCCGCGGCGAGTTGTCTAAAGAACGAGATTCTCCCGGCTTTGCAGTCTCAATTAATCGGCGAATGGTACGCTGACCTCCGCGATCTCTTGTCCGCCGCGATTGCGCGGATCGACGCGACCTATCGCGCGAAGAAACGCCAGGAATCCGTGGTGGATTTCGCGGATTTGGAGGAGCTTACGGTCGCGCTGCTTGAATCGGATGAAGCTATCCAACTCGAGATTTCCGGCCGGTTCGAGCACGTGTTGATGGACGAGTTGCAAGACACGAATCGCTTGCAATGGCGCCTGATAAATCTGCTCCGGACCAGCTTCTTCGGCGTCGGCGATATCAACCAGTCCATTTATGGCTTTCGTCATGCCGACCCGGAAGTGTTTGCCGAATATCGCGACGAGCTGCGATCGAGTGGAGCGGAAATCGACGAGCTGAAGGAGAACCATCGCAGCCGCGCGGAGATCCTGGCGACGGTATCGGCGATGCTTGACGGCCAGCCGGGAATCGAGCCGCGTCGGTTGGAGGCGCATGCAGAGTTCGAGCCGGTAAGCCTCGCCGTGGAGCGACTAGTAGGACGCGGGGAAGACTCTCAAGATGCCGAGGCGGATCTTGTGGCCGCGCGAATCCGGCAGTTGGTCGACAGCCGGGAATTCCGTTTTCGGGACATTGCCGTGCTGGTACGGACGCTGAGCTCTACTGCGCCGTTCGAGCGCGCTTTCGACCGTCTGCACATCCCGTTCCTGCTTACCGGCGGCCGGACATTTCTGGAGGCGCGTGAAACCCGCGATTTGCTGGCGCTTCTAGCGGCCCTAGTGAATCCGCTGGACGAGATTCCACTGGTGGGCGTGCTACGCGGTCCTCTGGTGGGATTGACGGATCCGGAGATTTATCGACTGGGCCGCGAGGGCTGGCGCGCGGAGTTCGAACGGCACTTCGGCCGCGTTCGCGAACTCGCCGGGTTCGTGGCGCCCGATCGCTTGATCGCGATGGCTCTGGATCAATGCGGCTACACCACTGGCTTGTCCGATCGTGCGCGAGCCAACGTCGAAAAGCTGCTCGCATGGCTGCGACGCGAGTTCCGCGATAGCCCGCGTCCCCTGGCCGAGCTTCTGGATGATCTGGAAGCGCTGCGGTGGACCCAGAGCGTCGCCGAGGCACCTCCTCCTGACGCTGGCGATGTGGTGCGCATGATGACCATCCATGCGGCCAAGGGCCTGGAGTTTCCGGTGGTGTTCGTGAGTGCCTTGCATCGCATGCCGGACCGCAGAAAGCCCGCGATCGCCGTATCGCACGATTTGGGCTTAAGCGTGAAGTGGCGAAATCCAATGACCGGTCAGGGTTGCTCCGATCTCATGCATAGTGAGTTGATGCAGCAGATCGAGATCAAAGAAAAAGCCGAAGAGAACCGGCTGCTCTATGTTGCAATGACGCGCGCGCAGGATCGTCTGATTCTGTCTTACGCCGAACGAAAGCGGTCTTCGCCTTGGCAGAAATTGGCCGAATCGGTGGTTCCGGAATCACCTTCTCCACCCGAGTCCGCAGCCTCCGCAGGCGTCACGACAGGCATTGTCGAAGATGTTGTCGATCCGCCGGTCGTGACCGGACAGTACGATTCCGCAACGTCGGTCACGTCGATCGCGATGTTCCAGGCTTGCCCGCGCCGGTACTACCTCAGCAGATATCTGGGCCTGGAACCAGTGGCAATTCGGCCCGGAACGGGAGCGATCGAGCTCGGCCTGGACGTTCACGCGGCGCTCGCGGGCGAAGAGATCGAGTCCGATGAGGCTAATGAATTAGTAGCGCAGTTCCGCTCTAGCGACCTCGGACGCCGCGCGGCATCGGCCACGCGCACAGAACGCGAGTTCGATTTCATGTTTGAAGTCGACGACGTTATCGTGCGCGGGCAGATCGACTTGTGGTTTGAACAGGGCGGGGAACTGGTTATTGTGGACTACAAGACTGACCGTGACGAGTCCCGCAGCGAAGGCTACGCCTTGCAGTTGCGTCTCTACGCATTGGCGCTCGAGCGCTATGCCGGCCGACAGCCGGATCGCGCTGTGCTGCACTATTTGCGCTCGAACCACATGGTCGAAATTAGCATGAGCGATGCAGACCTGGCGGCCGCGCGGGTTGCTGTGCGGGAATTAAGACAGGCGCAGGAACAGTTACAATTTCCACTGAAAGTTGGGGAGCAGTGCAGGAAGTGTTTGTTTTGGGGTGGGGTCTGTGACGGGTTACGGGAAGGAGGGGGTTAGGCTTGAGGCTGTTTTTTGGCTGCCATTTTCTTCTCCAAGGCTTGCCATAATCGGCTTCTTACATCTTCCGGGAGAGTTTGCGGCTCTACGCCCTTATAAACCTGCAACGTCTTCTTGGTTGTATCTACGATGACGAAGCAGTTAGGGCAGGCATCCACGTGTTCCTGCCAATGCTTCTTAGTCTCGGGATCCACTGTGTCCTCGAGATACGCGTTTAACTCCTGCAGAAACTGCTTACAAGTAACCAAGCAAGTTTTCTCCCTTCCGCTTAAACTGACGGGTCAGCGTTTCCCGCAGGGCCAACCGTGCTCGAAGTAGCCTGCTTTTGACAGCTGGAACCGAAATTCCGAGCGTTTCAGCGGTCTCCTCTGTGCTCAGTTCTTCGATGTCGCGCAACACAAAAACGGTGCGGAAATCAGGTTTTAAGCTATCCACGGCCTCATCCAGGATGCGCCGCCATTCTTCTTGCGAATATTGCTGCTCAGGATTGTCCTCCCAGACCGCGATCTCCCTTTGCACCGTTTCTTCGCCTAGCTCCACGGGCTCATCCAGGGGCACGCTGCGGTCGGTTTTGCGCTTGCGGAGCCGCATCAGGGCCTCGTTTACCGCGATCCGCACGAGCCAGGTGTAGAACTTCGAATCGCCCTTGAAGTTGTCTAAGTGGGTGTAGGCCTTGAGGAAAGCATCCTGCAGGACGTCCTCGGCATCTTCGTCATTGCGGGTGATATTCTTCGCCAGGCGGTAGATCTTCCGCTCATAGCGATTCACCAGCTCGGCGAACGCGTTCTGATCCCCCGCCTTGGCCTGCGTTACCAGGGCGGATTCATCGAATCCGGCGGGCACGCTGGTAGTGGAAGTCACGGCGAATAGAACCTCTCATTCACTATATCAGGCAACCTTCCTGCGCGAAGGCGAGCGAATTGGCAGTTTTGTTAACCTGAAAATTACCCATGGACAACATACAGGTCACGCTTCCGGACGGCAGTGTACAAAGCGTTCCGGTGGGAACTAAGCCGCTGGATGTGGCCCGATCGATCAGCCCCCGCCTGGCGGACGACGCGATCGTGGCGCGCGTCGACGGTAACCTCTGGGATCTGAACCGGCCGTTCGAGGGGAACGCCCAGCTCCAGATCCTGACTACCAAGAATCCCGAAGCGCTGGAAGTGTACCGGCATTCCACCGCCCATCTTTTGGCAGCGGCGGTCCTGGAGCTGTTCCCGGAGACCAAGCTGGGGATCGGTCCGCCCATCGATACAGGTTTCTATTATGATTTCCAGCGCGACGCGGCGTTCACGCCCGAGGATCTCGAGAAGATCGAGAAGCGCATGTGGGAGATTCAGGCGCGCGATCTTCCCTATGAGCGCAAGTACACGGAGAAAAATGAAGGGTTGAAGCTCTATGCCGATCAGCCCATGAAAGTCGAGCTGATCACGGAGCGCGCCGGCGACATTTTTTCCGAATACACGCTAGGTCCGCAGTTCATCGATTTCTGCCGTGGCCCGCACGTGCCGTCCACCAAGAAGCTCAAGGCATTCAAGCTGCTATCGATCGCGGGCGCGTATTGGAAGGGCGACGAGAAGAACGCGCATCTGCAGCGCATTTATGGCACGGCATTCTTCAGCAAGAAAGAACTTGACGACTACCTGGCAAAACTGGAGGAAGCCAAGAAACGCGACCATCGCAAGCTGGGCCAGGAGCTCGATCTGTTCAGCATTCAGGAGCTAGCCGGTCCGGGGCTGATTTTTTTTCACCCCAAGGGCGGCATCATTCGCAAGCAGATCGAAGACTGGATGCGCGACCAGTACCTGAAGCGCGGCTATTCGCTGGTCTACACTCCGCACGTGATGCGGGCGGATTTGTGGCGGACCTCGGGGCACCTCAGCCACTACGCGGAGAATATGTTCGCCGGCATGGAACTGGACGATGCCGAATATCGGCTGAAGCCCATGAACTGCCCCGGTCACATCTTGATCTATCGCGATAAGCTGCGCAGCTATCGCGAGCTTCCGGTACGTCTGGGCGAGCTGGGCACAGTGTATCGCTACGAGCGCAGCGGTGTGATGCACGGTCTTCTTCGTGTTCGCGGATTTACGCAGGACGACGCTCACATTTTCTGCACGGCGGATCAGATCGAAGATGAAGTCGTGAGCTGCCTGGAGTTCGCCTACGATACGCTGAAGGCATTCGGTTTTGAGAAATTCGAAGCTGAGATCTCGACCTGGGACGGCGGAGCTAGTGGAAAGTACGACGGCACTCCCGACCTGTGGGCGCTGGGCGAAGGGGCTCTCAAGCGAGCCGTTGCCCGGCTAGGTATCGAGGCTCCGGTGATGGCCAACGAGGCTGCTTTCTACGGTCCTAAAATCGACGTGAAACTTTTAGATGCGCTGGGACGCAAGTGGCAGCTATCCACCGTGCAATTCGATTTCACGCTGCCGCGCCGTTTCGGCTTGGAGTATGTAGCCGAGGATGGTAAGAAGCATCAGCCTCTCATGGTGCATCGCGCGCTGTACGGCAGCATCGAGCGATTCTTCGGAATCTTGATCGAACATTACGCCGGGGCTTTCCCGGTGTGGCTCGCGCCGGTGCAAGTCGTCGTGATGCCGATTACCGACCGGCAGCAGGATTACGCGAAGACGGTGCACGCGAAGCTCGAAGCAGCGGGGATCCGAGTACACTTGGACGATCGCAAAGAAAAGGTCAACCTGAAAATTCGCGACGCCCAGATGCAGAAGGTGCCGTATATGCTGGTGGTGGGCGATCGGGAAGCCGAGGCGGGTACTGTATCCGTGCGCCACCGCAAGCACGCGGATATGGGTGTGAAGCCGCTGGATCAGTTCATCGAAGAAGTGACCCAACTGATCGCGTCGAAATCCGCCACTGAGTAGTGCGCCATGAGCGGGCGGATTGAAGGTAACCAAGTCGTCTCCTACAACCCCGCGACGGGCGTCGAGCTAGGCCGCGTGCCGCTGGCTTCCGAAGAGGAGTACGAGGCCGTCGTCGCGCGAGCGCAACAGACGTTCGAACGCTGGCGCATGCTGCCCGGGCCGCAACGCGGCGAAATTGTCCGCGAAATCGGCGACGAGCTCCGAAAAAACAAGCAAGAACTAGGCCGGATGGTCACACTCGAAGCGGGTAAGATAATCGCCGAAGGCCAAGGCGAAGTGCAGGAGATGATCGACGTCGCGGAGTTTGCCTGCGGCATGTCGCGCCAGCTTTACGGCTTGTCGATGCACAGCGAGCGGCTAGGCCACCGCATGTACGAGCAGTGGCATCCGCTGGGCGTTGTCGGCATCATTAGCGCGTTCAACTTCCCGGTGGCAGTGTGGAGCTGGAACGCCCTGATCGCGTTAGTTTGCGGCGACACCGTTATCTGGAAGCCGTCCCTCAAAACGCCATTGTGC